>JAQUGU010000210.1 GCA_028683995.1 Syntrophomonadaceae bacterium
ATTAATACCACAGGGGTACGGCAGCAAAAGCACAACCGATTTTTTTCACGGTATGCTCAGTTGAGGCTACTTTAATCTCATCCAGTTCCAAATTCCTTATACGGAAAGCCTCTTCTACCATTTTCCTTACCCGGGCTTCGGCTTCTTCGGCCGGGCATGTACCTTCAAACTCCATAATTACTCCAAAACTATTCTGCTTTATGCCTACTGCCACTGCGGCAGAAATAATCTCCCCGGGAACAGTACTGGTTATGGTACCAAATGCAATCGGCAAAAGAGAGCCGGGAGGAATTATCAAATCAGGTTCATATTCACAACCTGGAGGTAAAATACTACTTACTTTTAAAAGATTAGTATTTCCTACCCGGGCGTTTAATAAAGCCCCATCAAAGGCAGTTAATTCTGTTTCTCCTTCAGCCGAAGCCGCAGTAAGAAAATACTTTTTCGGTAACGGTAACAAAATAAAAACACCTCCGAGTTATTTTTGGCACGCAAGAGATATGCGCAATAGATACATTATATACAAACACCTGGCAAAATAAAATAAAATTATTATAGATGAAAATAGATGAGGTGAGGGGTGAGGGGATTCGGTATTTCCCTTCTCTAAACGAGAGGCAAGAACAAGAACCTGTAGGGGCGAACCTATGTGTTCGCCCGAAGTCGGCAACTCTATAAGCACAGGTCTAAAACCCACAGGTTTGAGTGGTCGGCAGGGCAGACACATACGTCTGCCCCTACAATCCAATATTATGGCTGCCGCTTTTTCCGGGTTCCTCCAACTTTTTAACATAATCGAGAAAGTTATTGACTGACTTGCGGCGTGCCTTCTGGCGGGGATAAATAACATAAAAATGTCTTTTTACCAGGGGATTGCTTATCCTGGCACTATGAATCTTGCGGTAACCTTCAGCCTTCTTAACCGCCCAGTGGGATACTATAGAAATTCCCATTCCCGCTTCAACACTGGCCAAAACCGCTTCCGTACTACCGGCTTCAATATAAACATGCAAATCTTCTCTTTTTATTCCATGGGCTGTCAGTAAATCCTCTACCGCCTTGCGGGTACCGGAGCCCTTCTCCCGGATTATCCACTTATCGTTTACGATACTTTCCAGATTAATCTCCCCGAGGTGGGCCAGTTTATGATGCTCCGGCATTATCACCACCAGTTCGTCTTCCAGCCATTCAAAGCCTTCTATCTTACGGTTATTTATCCATCCACCCACGATACCAACATCTAGTTCCCTTTCCGCCAGGCGGGAGAAAATCTTTTCCGTATCACCAATATCTATGCTAATGCTTATATTGGGATACTTCTCCTTAAATCTTTTAATAAGCTGGGGTAGAATATATTCTCCCGGTATATTGCTCGCTCCCAGGCTCAAGTTTCCCCGGCGGCTTTCTGACACTTCTTCCATAGCCTTCTCAGTCTTTTCCATGGCTTTAATAATATCCCGAGCACAATAGTATAGAGTTTCCCCGGCCTCTGTAGTTTTCAGGCGCCGTCCCGACCTCTCCAGCAACAATACTCCATAAATATCCTCCAGGCTTTGTATCTGCTTGGTAACCGCAGGCTGGGAAAGCCCAAACTCTTCCGCTGTTTTAGATAGATTTTGGGTTTCCACTACTCTGACATAGGTTTTAAAAAGATTTAAGTTCACTTTCACCCGCCCTCTCTTTTTTACCTGAGGAAACCTTCCAGAATAGTATCAATAGCTTCTTTTTCAGTCATCCCCAGTGACATAAGTTTGATTAACTGTTCTCCCGCTATCTTACCAATAGCTGCCTCATGAGTTAGTACGGCTTCTGCATTCTCAGCTATTAGTTCAGGAATGGACTGAATACGAGCCCGATCCATTATAATGGCGTCACATTCTACATGACCCAGGCATTCATTTTTGCCCACCAGGGCAGCTTTAAAAACCTGAACAGAATCATCCCGGGCTACTGAACGGGAGATAATTTGCCCACTCCCTCCCTGGCCTTCTATACATAACCTGATATCTGATACTGCTTTCTGCTCACCATGGGTCATAAGCCTTTCCACAATTTTTAGATTAGCCTTGTCCCCTATATGGGCATTAGTAGTGCGGACAGTATCATCCACACCCTTAATCTGTACCATTTCCATCTCAGCTACGGCACCAGTTTCCAGGAATATATTAGTGGTAGGATTCAATATCCTTTTCCCTTGCCCGCTTCCCTCCCCGTAATGTTTCTCCACATACTTCATACGGGCACCTTTTTTAACTATTATTTCATGTATACCATCATGGCCGGAATCGCTGTGGCTATCGTTATGGATACCACAACCGGCAATTATGGTTACATCAGCATCTTCACCTACAACAAAAGTGTTATAGACCTTATCGTGAAATCCCGCTCTGGTTACAATCACCGGTACATGGACTGATTCATTGCGGGTACCTGGTTTTATTTCCACCAGTAAACCATTATTATCGGCATTAGTACCTACTCTAATATTTGGAGAAGATTGCCGGATAACTGCTTCGCCATCCCGCCTGATATTAATAGCTCCTGCAGGAATGGATTTGATATTACTAATCACATCTAATAGTTGCATATCTACTGGTTTAAAGTTCATAGCATACTTCTCCCCTGCACTGCTCTCTCATTTTACACTGGACATCATTCTTAATCAGCGGCCATATTTCTTCTGTAGAACCTCGTAGTTTAATTAATCCCTCTTCCAGAACGATAATCTCATCACAAATGGGCAATACATTTTCATGGTGGGTAATAATAATTGCTGTTGATTCAGGATTATCCTGGTATTTTTGCACAATAAGACCAATAAGGCGCTGCACCGTCCACAGGTCTACCCCTGCTTCCGGTTCATCAAAAATGCTGATAATACTATCACGAGATAGTACCTGGGCAATCTCTATTCGTTTTGCTTCTCCCCCGCTCAGCCCGGGGCCCATGTCACGGTCCAGATAATCTTCCGGACAAAGTCCAACATCTCGTAGTTTCTTGCGTAAGCCCAATCCATCTATGCCTGGAGAAGCAATTTTAATGAGATCTGAGACGTTCAATCCTTTAAACCGGGGGGGTTGTTGAAATGCATAGGCAATACCGCAGCGAGCACGTTCGGTAACACCCAGTTGACTGATATCTTCTCCATTAAGATAAATGTTGCCGGTGCTATGCTGATAAATCCCCATAATAACTTTGGCCAGAGTAGTTTTACCACCGCCATTGGGGCCAGTTATGGCATAGAGCTTACCCGGTTCGAAATCAATATTTATATCACGGATAATTTCTCGCCGGGAACCATTGGAATTGTTAACCGTCATGCTTACGTTTTCTAGTTTAAGCATATTTTTCATACCTCCATATTTACAGGCTTGACAGTTATTTCGACGTTTATTTTACCATAACTTCG
>JAQUGU010000211.1 GCA_028683995.1 Syntrophomonadaceae bacterium
AAAGGTTAGGCCTGCAACATGTAAATTCGAAAAAGTGGAATGGCACCGATATAAACGGTAACTTCTGGCAAACCTACATCCATGATCATGGAGATGGAGTTCCTATTCTAACCGGAACGGCAAAACAACAGGCCAAACAGATGGGATTTAAAGATTTGGAAGATATGTACGATTTCTTAATCAATTCCAGGCGGAAACGATAGGTTTTGAACTTCAGGTGATACATTCCAAACGAAATGGAGAGAAGCAAATGAACATATTCGAGAAGGTTGATCGCTGCCACGAGGCAATTAGAGCGATACGCCCCTTTGAAGGACATATGCTGGAACAACTTAAGGATTACTACCGTATCGGTCTCACCTGGTCGAGCAATGCCATCGAGGGTAATTCCCTAACATTAAGCGAGACCAAAGTGGTGCTTGAGGATGGTCTTACCATTGGTGGCCGCCCGCTTCGGGACTTTTACGAGATAGTGGGCCATGGTGAAGCATATAATTTCATGTTTTCACTAATCGGGGTACGACGCATTACCGTTGATGATATTAAGGTCATGCACCATCTTTTTTATAAAAATATTGATGAGGCCAACGCCGGTATATGGAGAAAGGAGAGCGTCATAGTCTCAGGTTCTGACTATATGTTCCCGCAACCGCAGGAAATAGAGGAGCAAATGGTGGAGTTGGAGGAGTGGATCACGACCGAGCGGGACAATTACCACCCCGTAGTCTTTGCAGCTATGTTGCATCTCAAATTTGTATCGATTCATCCCTTCATTGATGGAAACGGAAGAACGAGTCGTCTGATTATGAATCTTTTACTGATACAGGACGGCTATCAGTTGGCAATCATCCCCCCGGTTTGCCGATTGGAGTATAACGACTGCATAAGGCTCTTCCAGAACAAAGGTAATCCTAAACCGTTCTGCGAATTTATTGCTGAGAGAGTATACGAGACTCAGAAAGAGATTATTCGGCTGTTACATATTCCGCTCCCCAAGCAAGCATAAGCCGTAAGGAACCTCAGAGGCACCTTACTATGTCATTTTATTTGTTTATTGCAATACACCTTTGTTTTCTACTTTAATCCCTTCGCCGAGTCTCTATCGGATCCCAGATTGGCAGCCTGATTGAAACCTTTACTGTACTGATTGTGGTTAAGGCCGCTTACTATGACATTGAGGCGTGGACTGCTCATATTTGAGTGTTGAAACTGCTCCGCAGTTTCTTTCGATGTTTAAAATACGACAGGGTACTAGTTTTGTTCCTCGCCATAAGCATTACTGCTTAACATCAATTTAGCCAGCAAATCCTTTTGATTTTTGGTATCTGTTTTGGTCAGGATGTTCTTAATGTGGAATTTTACCGTACGCTCACTTATATAAAGCCCGGCTGCTATCTCTTTTATGCTTGAACTGGCAATAATTGAAGCCAAAACCTGCTTTTCGCGCTCGGTAAATCTATATTTTTCGATCTTCAGATTATAGGGGAGCAATTCATCACCCGAATGGAGCAATTCACTCTCTGCTATTGGAGAAACGTCCGGGGCTGCCAAAGCGGGAATATCTGCTTCGGCTTTCTCCAGCATCAACATTTGATAGAGTTTGAATAACAGGAAAATCAAAGCGATTAGCAGGATCAGATACTGAGTAATAATCACCAGAAGCCCGGTATTCGGATTGGACCATAAATAGACCCCCAGAACCGAACCAACGGCACTTGCCAAATGTTTAATAATGCGGCCGGCACCCGTCCACAATGCTGGTCGGGGCGTAAGGTGGGCAACATCAATAAAGGTAAGTGTAACAAACATGGCCAGAAACCCGGCACCCAAGAATAAAATAATCCAGTTCAATATCTTAACCGCCGGGTAATTCAACAAAAAAACATCAAGAATAAGAATGGTCATTACGCCAACTGAGATTAAAGCTAGGTAGCGCCGGCCTTTCAAATCCGCAACCAAACCGGCGGCCACCACACTGACACAATATAGCAGCCGGGTGTTTAATATGCTTTGTTCTTCAGCCGTATAAACTATGCTTATAACCCCTTCGTACAAAGCTGACAGGTAAGCAATTATAACCACTGCTGCCGCCAGCAAAATGAGCAGCATATGCAGGTTTTCCGGTTCAGTATTTTTATCTGCAGAAACCCGCGCAACATCACTTCGAAGAATATCCCCTTCCAGTAAAAGCACCCCCATAATTGCTACAACCACAAGAAAAGCCCCGGTATAGATATAAAGATAGGTGTCAGGATGGGGTAAGGCTTTGCTGAATTCAACCAAAAACTGAATAAGGGCGCCACCGCCAATTCCTCCCGCTATCACCCGTCCTCGCCACCATTTGGGAACCAGGGCATAAACGGAAAAATATGCGGCACCGCTCAATATCCCGGTGATCAGAATGGCTATGCCCAGCGATGCAAGGTAAACAGCCTGATTTTCGCCAAATAAGGTCAATACTCCAGAGATCCCATAAGCCAATATAAAAAATAATAAAAGTATTTTATGGGCAAATAATTTTAAAATTGTCTTCTGCCAGAAGCCATATAAACAGCGATGCAGGCCAAACCTACTATAGCGGTTACCTGGCTGCCGCCAAAAAAAATGGGCCTGGCCGCCGGCCTCACTGACAACACCTACGTCCCCGACCACCCCATCAGCCGGGAGGAAATGTTCACTCTTTTATATAAAACACTCAAATCTATCGGTGAGCTCCCGCAGCCGGGCAGTAGGAAAAAACTGAATACCTTCAAAGACAGTTCGCAAATCTCGCCCTGGGCCCGTGATGCTATAAAGCAGCTGGTGGAGAGCGGAACCATCTGCGGCAGCGGAGACCGGCTCAACCCGACCAATACCGCTACCCGGGCAGAGCTGGCTCAGTTATTGTATACGGGGCTGGTTAAAAAATAAGCAGAGCTTGGAAAAGCAGCAGGAATGAGGCGACCTGGATTTCCAATGGAAATAGGCTGACTTCTTTTTTTGCAGACAAACAGAAGCCTGTTTCCGCGATAATCGTTCAATTCGTCGCTGAGTTATGCAGGAAAAGATGGTTCTATCTGAACGTCCTATCCTATGTTTAACAGGATTATAATAGGTTCATAGGTGGGATATATAACTAAAGGGATATTCGGTGGTAAGTAGTTCCTGATTGGCAATTGCATCGTATTTGGTCGACTAGCAAAGCAACAGAACAATGTTACAATTTCTTCAGGCGAGTGCTCAGGATATTCTGAAGATGGTTCGGGGATAGAACGGCGCATATCTTCTTCACAGATAGCGCAGAGTCCAATGGCATCTGCGCTATCTTCACCTTCGGTATTAATTTTTTAAAATAGCATATACCTAAGGTAAATATATCTCCTCATAGACTCCCGGTTTTAATCAAAAACCTTGGAAA
>JAQUGU010000212.1 GCA_028683995.1 Syntrophomonadaceae bacterium
ATTATTGTGGTCTTTACCATATGCATGAGTTGCCTGCTGGTAGTATCGGTAATCAGTTACTGCCTTTCTTATAGTCTGGTTAAGGACAAAACCAACCAGAGTGCCAGTGAAGCAGTAGGCAAAAATGCTTCTCAGTTAAATAATTGGTTTATGGAACAGGGCCAGGTGGTTCATGCCATAGCCCAGGATATTGAGATAAATCAGGATTTTTCTGACCAATACCTGTCTAATTACCTGATTCAAAAATTCGACCGGCAAAAATCTCAGGTTTTAGATTACTATATCGGTTTTGCGGATCAAAATCGGACGATGGTCTGCGCTACTGGTTGGATTCCCCCGCCGGATTATGATGCTACTACCAGGGAATGGTATAAGGAAGCGCTTAAGCAGAATAAACTGGTTTATATTACACCTTACCTGGATGCTGATACCAAACAAATGGTTATTACCCTGGCAGAACCGATAAGAGACGGAAATAACCTGGTAGGGGTAATAGCTGCCGATATACTACTGACTGATGTCATGGCTCTAGCCGAGGAGGCCCGTATTGATAGTGCCAGCTACACTTTCCTGCTCGATGATCATTATAATTTTATGATTCATCCCCAACCAGGTTTCCAGCCTACTCCCGACCAATCGATAAATGCCGCCAATGTCATGGAAGGCAGGTTACAGCCGCTTATTAAGGAGATAAACCAAGGCCAATACAATATTATTGAGTTAACAGATTATGATAACACCAAAAGGTGTTTTGTTTTAAGCAATATTGAAGCTACCAACTGGACTTTCGGTATTGCCATTCCCCGCAGTGAGTATATTAAGCCTTTGAATAACTTACTGCTTGGGTTCGCGGTAGCCCTGGCTCTTTCTCTACTAATGGGCATTCTCATTATTCTCCCGGTAGTGCGTAGCCTTTTAAAACCCGTGCTCCAGCTTAATGAAGCCGTCAGCAGCTTTGCTGAAAAGGATTTTACCGCCCGATCGCTGGTTTCATCCCAGGATGAAGTTGGACAGTTAAGTGATAATTTCAATCGTATGGCTGATATTATTCAGGAATACAATCAAAACCTGGAACAGACGGTGGCAAAAAGAACAGCTTCTATCAAGAACCTGCTAAATAATGCCGGTCAGGGGTTTCTGTCATTTGGGCATGATTTGTACGTTGACGAAGAGTACAGCTCTGAATGCAACCGTATATTTGGCCAGGAAATCGCCGGTCAGCGTTTTACCGATTTAATACTACCAGGTGATGATGAACAAAGGCAATTCATGGAAAACGCGCTGTTGACCATAATGCGGGAAGATGATGAGTTGCGGCGGGAAGTATATTTTTCCCTCTTACCGGAAGAGCTAATGATTAATGACCGCAATATACACCTGGAATACAAATTAATTCTTAACAACCAAACAGAAGAAGACCGTATAATGATTATCCTGACTGATATTACGGAGCAACGCCAGTTGGAACTCCACATGGAACAGGAAAGAAAGCTGTTAAAAATGGTGGTTAAAATAGTGGCCTATAATAATGACTTTCAGGAGTACCGCAGCGATTACCAGAACTTTTGCTCCAACACCATCTGGGAACTGCTGAATAGTGACCGGCCTCGGGAAGAGATTTTTGCCGAGATTTACCGGCAAATACATACCTTCAAAGGTGGTTTTGCTCAGTTGGAAATGACTAATCTGGTTGAGCAACTGCATCAGTGTGAATCCCAAATATCAGCAACCCAGGACGAATTGCTGGAGATGTCGAAGCAGCAGGTGAAAACATTTTTTGCTTCATTAAATATGCTGGATTGGATGGCTGATGACCTTGCCCTGCTTCAGGAGATACTGGGCGAACAGTACCTGGAACAGGACAACTTGCTGGTTATCAATGAGGCCCAGCTTTTAGAAATAAACCAAAAGATGGTGGCCTGCCTGTCCCCCTGGGAGTGTAAATTGCTATTGCCGGATCTGAAACGACTGATGTTCAGGCCGATGAGAGAATTGTTCAAGTCCTATCCCGAAACAGTAGCTCGCCTGGCTGAAAGGCTGGGTAAATCCGTACTGCCCGTAGAAATAGTGGGAGGCGAAGTATTCGTAGATACCAAGCGGTATCATGACTTTTGCAAGACTCTGATACATGTTTTCCGTAATGCAGTGGATCATGGTTTGGAACCTGCAGAAGAAAGGATAGCCGGCGGCAAAGATGAATATGGTGCTATAAGTTGCGAAATTTTACAGAACGAAGACAGTATTGCGATAGTAATTTCGGATGATGGGCGAGGTATAGATGTAGAATATCTTAAAGAGCGAGCACTGGAGGAAGGCATTTGTGACCAGGAAATGCTGGCAGGAATTTCCCCGGAGGAGGCCCTGCAGCTAATTTTCGCTGACAACCTTTCGGTAAAAGATGAGATTACCAGCATTTCCGGCCGGGGTATAGGCCTGGGGGCGGTAAAAGAAGAACTGGATAAACTGGGCGGAAGTGTAGAGGTTTTCAGTCAAGTGGGAATGGGAACCGATTTTACATTTCATCTGCCTTACCTGGAAAGTAATAAATTACCCAGCATATCAATTAATGACATGATAAATCCCCTTTTGCATACAGTACATGAATTCTTTAGCCGGGAAATAGCTGAAGACCTGCTACACTGTTCAGAGGTGGAGAAGAAAAAACGGCTAAAACTTTATAAGACCACGGCTTTCACTACCATAAAGGGGATAATACGAAGCTACTTTATACTTAGTATAGATGAAGGGCTGGGAAATAAGCTGGTACATAAGATGATTATCGATGAAGTGGAAGTCGGGACAGAAGATTCTTACGTTGAGGATGTTTTAGCCGAGTGTGCCAATATTATTCTGGGTAATTCTATAAAGCATTTTCCGGAAATACAAGAACTGGTTATGATGGAAGCACCGGTGACACTTTCTTCCGACCGAACCGCTATAAAATATCTGAATGCCGATATATGGACCTGTGATATGGTGTTTGCGTCAGGAAAACTAAGTGTCAGTCTGAGGACTCAGGAAAAATTACCGGGTACTGTATAGTTATTTTTTAGGGAGGTTTAGGTATGGCGAAGATACTAATAGTTGATGATTCAAAGATTGTCAGGCGCAACCTGAAAACCATATTGAGTAAGGCCGGCCATGAGATTATAGCCGAGGCTGAAAATGGAATGCAGGCTTATCACGAGTATGCAAAATATAACCCTGATTTGGTAACCATGGATATTACCATGCCTCTAATGGATGGAGTGCGAGCGGTTAAGAAGATAATGACTACATATCCCGAGGCCAGGATAATAATGGTCAGTGCTATTGACCAGAAGAACATGGTTTTGGCTGCTATTCAAAATGGAGCCAAACATTATATCCTTAAACCCTTTGATCC
>JAQUGU010000213.1:0-1382 GCA_028683995.1 Syntrophomonadaceae bacterium
TGCCGCAGCACGTTCTCCAGGTAACGCAGATAAGAGAAATGTACCATATCGGGCTGGTTGGCGAAAAATACAAATGTAGGCGGGGCTGTACGCACCTGGGTGGCGTAATATATTTTAATCTTTTTTCCTCCTCCTCCGGGTAAAGGATTAAGCATTGTAGCTTCATTGACCACCCGGTTTAATTCGGCCGTATTTATCCGCCGGTTATGCTGTTCGGCCACAAAATCCACCAGTTCCAGTAACTTGAATATCCGTTTTTTGGTCAGGGCGGAAACATACATTATAGGTGCATAGGCCAGGAATTTAAGGTCTTCCCGGATATCTTTATCAAACTTATTTATGGTATGCTCGTCTTTTTCCACCAGGTCCCATTTGTTAACTACCAGAATATTGGCTCGTCCCGCTTCGTGGACATAACCGGCAATCCTTTGGTCCTGCTCGTTAACCCCTTCGGTAGCGTCCAGCATAGTTAAAACCACATCGGCCCGTTCTATGCTTTTTAAGGCCCTGATAACACTGTATTTTTCAGTAGCTTCCTTAATACGGGATTTTTTTCTGATACCAGCGGTATCAATCAGGATATAGTCAGTATTATTATAACGGAAAGGGGTATCAATGGCATCACGAGTAGTACCGGGAATATCGCTCACGATAACCCTTTGCTCACCCAGTAATGCATTTACCAGCGATGATTTTCCTACATTGGGCCGACCTACAAGAGCTATCTTAATGGCATTCTTGTCTTCCTCATAATCTTTTGCGGGGGCAAATTGAGCTATTACCTGGTCTAACAGGTCGTTAGTATTCAGGCCATGCATGGCTGACACCGGTATGGGGTCACCCAGACCCAGTTTATAAAATTCATAATAATCAAATTGACGGTCAAAATTCTCCACTTTATTGGCCGCCAGCACCACCGGTTTGCCTGACCTGCGCAGGAGATCGGCTACCTGTTCATCTTCCGAGCTCAGTCCCTGCCGAGCATCAAGAACGAAGATAATAACATCTGCTTCCTCTATGGCGATTTCCGCCTGTAATTTAACCTCCCGGGCAAAAATATCGCCTTCTTCAAAACGCAGGCCGCCAGTATCAATGATAATAAATTCCCGACCCGCCCAATCAGTGTTATCATAAAGCCGATCCCGGGTAACCCCGGGAACATCCTCCACAATAGCTTTTCTTTTACCAATTAAGTGATTAAACAGGGTAGACTTGCCCACATTGGGCCGGCCAACTATGGCCACTACCGGTTTCGCCATTAAATATTCCTCCAATTAGACGCAGAGTCCGTACCCATAGGGCACACAGATGCTCCCTACGGTCGCTATTAAGGGAGCGGAAATCTCGGGGAACTACGCGGCTTCATATAGGGTTAAAACAAA
>JAQUGU010000213.1:1482-3354 GCA_028683995.1 Syntrophomonadaceae bacterium
TAATTCTTAATTCAAAACTGCTTCCACCAATGACCGGGCACTACCATCGACAGTGAATATCTCAGCCTGACTGTGCTGACGTAGTTCTTCCAGGCTGATGTTGTCCAATAAAATATCATCGCCTTCTTTAAATATTATTTCCGGTATAATTACCCGCTGCCCCTGGTATTTATTCTCCATTGCTTGCAATATATCCTTGCCCGTTAAGAGACCGGTTACACTTACATTGCCTCCGAAATAGTGATTTTCTACCGCCAGCAGATGTACGGTTAAATCCTTAATAAGATTTAGTCTTTTTACTACCGGGTCAAGTACCATCATAGCCGATACGCCAGATATTATAAATACTTCCCGTCTCTTAACCTGCTGGGGTAGAGATTTTCCCAGCTCTGCAAACTCGTCCAAAAATATTCGAGCCAGGCCAATACCATTTTCAATCTGGCAGTAATCATCATAGTATTCAGCCACTGGGAAATCCACTCCCGCCTTAATAAAAAATTCATCTGCCAGGTAGACAAAGCCCATTTGGAAACGTTTACGATATTCTATCTGGTATTTGTTTACCATCGTTATTAAAGTTCTGCTTTGTTCCGGAGTAATAACCTGCAGCTGGGGTAATTTCAGGCGATGACCAGTAAGACCTACCGGGACAATACCTACCGACTGAACCGTGGGGTAATAAGAAGATAATTCCTCTATACTCTGTTTCAGAATTTCACCATCGTTTATTCCCGGGCATAAGACTATCTGGGTATGAATTTCTATACCGGCATCCAGCAATCGCCTCAGGTCCTGACGAATACTTGCTGCCCGTTTGCTCCCCAATATCTTTACCCGCAGTTCTGGATGCATGCAATGAACTGAAACATAGAGGGGACTAAGATGCATATCAATTATTTTACGCCAATCTTTTTCTTTCAGATTGGTCAGGGTAATAAAATTACCATAAAGAAACGAATAACGATAATCATCGTCTTTTATGTACAGGGTCTTCCGCATTCCCGAAGGAAGCTGATCGACAAAGCAAAATAAGCAGCGATTCTGGCAAACTTTCATTTTATCAAAAATTACATCATCAAAAAGCAGGCCCAGCTCCTCATCCCAATCCTTATCTATTTCCAGCGACCACAGCTCACCATTCGCTTTTCTTAGCTCCAGCACTATAAAATCATCCTGGGAGTAAAACTGGTAATCTATAATATCCTGTATCTCCTGGCCATTAATAAACAGCAGGGTATCTCCGGCTTCTATCGCCATTTCCTCAGCAATGCTTCCCGGGGCTACACCTGTAATTGGAGCGCTCACAGCCAACCTCCTACTGGATAATACTCCTAAACATTATCCAATAAAAGCCCTTGCACCGCAAGTTAAAGTGCAATAATGTCTTAATACTCTTCCTGTAAAGGAGCACGTAATCTGTAGGGGCGAACCCATGTGTTCGCCCGGAATAGGCAGCTCTATATGCAACGGGATTCACCCATCGGGGGTTAGTGGTCGGTCGGGCAGATACAAAAAATTCCGATATCCGCGTCTATTTAAATTCTATTTTAACCGGCCATGAGTCTGGGCACACAACCACCGCTGAAAATAGTTGCTATCTAATAATAAGGCTTTTTTTGACGCGGAATTCAGGGAATCTATTGGGAAATACGCGGATAAAAATAATTTTTAAAAAATCCTTAAAAAAATTCCGCGTAAATCCTTACTATTCCGCGGTTTCCGCGTCTACTAAAATTCTATTTTCTTATTAACTCCCATGGCCGAGGGCCGCAAAAAGGCATTAAAATAGGGTTTGAGGTGTCGGCTCTATACTAATATTTATAATAAATCAGTGTAATTCATAGGTTTCAGTGTTTTCAGTGTCTATTTTCA
>JAQUGU010000214.1 GCA_028683995.1 Syntrophomonadaceae bacterium
GGTAGTAAATGGCCTGGTACGGCTACTGGGAGTAGATGAGAGTTATGATGTCAAGGTCACCAGCCGGGTAGTAAAGGAAAAAACGGATATTATGGAGACTGACCTTAACATACCGGTGGTGAGCGGGCAGCTGGAAACGGGAGTGCTGGCAGCCATCAATAAGCGTTTTGAAGAGGATGCCATGAAGCTTAAGCAGACCCTGGAGGCTGAGGTCAAGGATTATGCTGCCGATTGTGAAGCAGCGGGCTACCCCATCAGGCCTTACCAGTTATTTACCCGCTATCAGCAGTGCTCTTTAAACGATGATATCTTAAGCCTTTATGTGGATTATTACCAGTACACTGGCGGTGCCCATGGAATGACCAACCGCCAGGCCTATAATATTAACTTAAAGACTGGTAACCTGCTGTCCCTGGCGGAGCTGTTCAAGTCGGACTACGACTATAAGGCGGTAATAGATAAGGAAATCAGCAGACAGATTGCTCTGGATCCGGAACCTTATTTTGAGGGTGATATGGGCTTTAATGGCATTGCTCCAGAGCACAATTACTATCTGGAGGGAGAAAACCTGGTGATATATTTCAACCAGTATGAAATAGCTCCCTATGCTGCCGGAATTCGCGAGTTTAAAATACCGCTTACATTATTAGACGGTAAAAGTGCAATAATATAAGCTGTTAAATTACGTCTGACAGACAACTTTATTTCATATACATCTACCATGGTTCTGAGGCATGGTAGATGTGATATCATTAATAAAAGAACTAAAAGGAGGGAGTATTGTTGCGAAAAAGCTTAGTAATGTTAGCTACTTTCTTTTTGCTGTTTTTAATGGCAACGCCTGCGCTGGCGGATGTTAATTTGAATATTAACGGCAAATCTTATCAGCCAACCAGTCAACCTCGGATTGAGGAAGGAAGCACCCTGGTACCTGTTGATCTGGCAGGTAGAGTACTGGGTGCTGAAATTACGGTATCAGATCAAAACGTAAACATAACAAATAACGGCCAGACCCTTACCCTTACCCTGGATAGTATAAAGGCAACTCTTAATGGGGAAACGGTAAACCTGCCGGTGGCCCCCCGGATGGAGAACGGCGAAGTAATGGTACCGCTACGGGCGGTTATGGAGTCTTTTAAGGCTAATGTAGAATGGCAGGGGCAGACTAGAACGGTAGCGATAAATTACCAGGAACAGCGCCAGGGTATGACCGTGGAGGAAATGCTGGCCAAATCCAGTGAAACTCTAGTCCAATACAATACTTATAAGACTAAAGTGGACATGAAACAGCAAATGGAAGTAAATAACCCACAAGAGCCTGGTAAAAAGGAAAAAATGGATATAAAGATGGATATGGATATGTTTGTACAAAACAAGCCGATGCTGATTTATGGAAAAACCAGAGCTCAAGTGGCGCTTCCTGAGGGCATTGATGGCACCGGAATGGAAGCTATGGATAATGAAATGCTGCTCAATGAGCAGGGAATGTATATAACTATGCCCGGGCAGGGTTGGGTGAAAATGACCATTCCGGGAGTTGATATGAAAGCTCTGATGGAACAATCGGGCAGCCAGGATCCGCTCAGCTCACTTAAGATGCTGAAGGATGCCGGAGTAATTATGAGCTTTGGCAATGACCAACAGAAAGACGGCTGCTCTTACTGGGTAATAAATGTAACCATGGGGGCAGACAGTATGACCCAGATCCTTCAGGATGCACTGAAACAGGTTCCTTTACCTCAGGCTGAGAGTACAGAGATTAACCAGGTTTTAGCCCAATTATTTAAAAACATGAAGGCTGATATTGAGTACAGTGTATGGATTAATCAGGAGAATTTCATCACTGATTATATGGAGCTGGATAGTGATGTAAGTATTAATATGCAGATTCCTCCTGAAATGGCTGAACAGGAGGAAGTGGTTACCATGGATATGACCATGAAGCAAAGCGCGTTTTATAAAATCTATGACCTGGATGTACCTTTTACTGTACCTGATGTTAGTAAAGCAGTAGATATGAACGAAGTACTCCAAAATATGAACTAGATTTTATTCCGTAGGTGTCAGGTAGGTGTCAGGGGACGGTTCTCCTGACACCTGCTACACCTAACTAGTTTTCCCCTTCGGAGGTACACTGGTCTTAAAATACCGGTCAATAATGGCTTCGGCCATACGCTTTTGTACTGCTGCCTGGGAGATCAGGTACATAGCCAGCAGGAACCATTCTATTAACTCGCCGGTCTCACCCTCCACACTTCCAGTCTTTTCCTTAATCAAATCCACCTTTTCTTCGCAAATCTCTTGCAATTCCTCCGCCTGGTCATTGTTTATTTCCTGTACCAGGGTATAGACCAGATCAATTAATTGATTGGTGCCATTATCTTCTGTTTCCTCATGTTTATCCCCGGGTTTATGGAGAATACTAAATAACAAAGATATGTCATTAATGGATAGAACTTGCTTGGCATTATAAAGCATCAGCAGGGTTTCGATATGCTGGCGGGAATATTTTTTTTGCCGGGGAGGGATAAGTATGCCCGCTTTGGCGTAGTTGTTAATCATAGTTTTGGTGAGCAATTTATCCTTGGGGTGGCGTTTTTGCTGGGCTAGCTTTTTTTCTATAAAACCAGTCACCTGGTCAACGTACAGATCAATATCGGGTATGTCACTCAACAATACTGGCTGGTGGGGGAGTATTTCATCAATAAGTGGATAAAGTTCTTCCTTTTTCATAGGTGATAACCTCCTATATAGCTTAATGTACTTTTACATTCCGGGGAGCACCTAACCTGTAGGGGCGAACCCATGTGTTCGCCCGGAGGCGGCAGCTCTAAATGCAACAGGATTCAACCCCCGGGATTCAGTGGGTGGTAGGGCAGACACACGGGTTAAGCCCCTACATATTTAATTAAAACAGAATTAAAAATATATTGCAATTGCTTACTAGATATTATAGTATATGAATATACATAACATAGTAAACGAAACTACATAGACCGTTAAACGAAACGACAATGGGAGGCATAAACAATGAAGATAACTTTAATTGAACCTAAATCGCCGGGAAGACATGTTTATAGTAGTGTTAACATGCCGCGTTTGGGGCTGCCCATCCTGGGAACGCTGTTGCAGCAGGCCGGTCACCAGGTGCGGCTGATAATGGGTTCCCGCCGCGATATACGCCTGTCCGAAATTACCACTGCCGACTTGATCTGTATATCCACTACTACTTCTACAGTTATAGAAGCCTATCACCTGGCTGATTTTGCCCGTGATCAGGGTAAACCGGTTATAATGGGTGGTGCCCATGTCAGCTTTATGGCGGAAGAAGCCCTGGAACACTGTGATTATGTT
>JAQUGU010000215.1 GCA_028683995.1 Syntrophomonadaceae bacterium
AAAAGGGCCCTTAAAAGAGCCCTTTTGCTTTTTCGTATTATTCTTTGGGTGGCTGCCAGACTTCCCATACCCTGCCGGCCAGGTTAGTGGAAGGTTTCAGGGTTGGGCCTCCCGGTTGCCATCCGGAGGGTATCACTTCGCCCGTTTCCCGGTTATGCTGGAAAGCTTTAATCTGGCGCTTAAGCTCCGCGGGATTTCTTCCTACCGGAGGGGCCAGTATTTCGGCGGCCTGAATTATTCCGTCCGGGTCAATCAGGAAACGACCACGAATGTCTACGCCACCTGTCTCATCATATACGCCATACAAAGTTCCAATTTTTCCACCCCGGTCACTTAGCATGGGGAAAGGAATACCGCCATCCACCATCTTGCTCAGTTCGGTTTCATTCCACACCTTATGGGAAAAAGGACTGTCAACGCTCATGGCCAGTACCTCAACCCCTAATTGCTGAAGTTCATCATAGCCAACTGCTATGTGTGAAAGTTCGGTCGGTCATACAAAGGTGAAATCCCCCGGGTAAAAACAAAGTACTACCCATTTTCCTTTGTAATCGGATAAGCTAACTTTTTTAATTTTTCCCTGGTGAAATGCTTCGGTAGTAAAATCAGGAGCCTGTCTGGTAACTAACATAATACCTACCTCCTTTACTGCCAGCAAAATACAGCCAGCTTTTGAGGTAATCTTACCATATTAAAAGGGGATAAGCCCTATACCTACGGGCAGGTATAAGCTTAGTTAGGTATTGTTATTAGTACAAGGAATAATTGCAAGGCTAACGGATTAACTATGTGCTATCGGCCTTTAACCAGATGAAACCGGAATTTAAGAACTACTATTTGATTATCATGGATTCCATTATTTATTAAAACAACCAGCCATAGACCCCGGCATTCAGTACTGAGTGCCGGGTATTAATCTGTAGTAAACGCAAGGTTTGGTGTCTGATGTTAAAACTAAAAAATATCACTAAATACTATAACGATTTAGATCGTCTAACTATCCCCCAGATTATAATAATCACATTTTTAGGCATACTGGTGTTCCTGGCTATTTACGCCGGTATTCCATATACGTCCATATCAGGGCATACCCATATGGAGCAAAAATAGGACCTAACCTTAATCAGATAGAAAGTTACCTTAGTTTTAATGCCTCACTTTAAGCGTGTTCCTTTCTCATCCGAGCCATTGATTTGCCCAATGATGTAATAAAATCCAGGGCATCTTCAGGTGAAATATTATAACGATCCGCTTCCTCAATTACCCTTTGCCATTGCTGAAGCTGTTCCCACCCACGTGAATCAACCTGGTCGTCAATGTTTTCGCCTGAATCAATGTATCCAGCCGCACTCAACAAATCCTGGATACTAACACCATTCCAGGCCACATCAGCAAGCTTTTTAATTACTATCGCACCGGGAGCATTTTTTACCAGTCCGCGCAGTAACCGTGATATGTATCCTGGATCTACCCCGGCATCATTTCCAAATTTATTAATTGTTCTATCACCTTTAGCTATAATCAGGATAGCAGCAAACTTTTCCTTATTGAAATCCAGCTTTAATCCCTCCTAGACCTTTCTACAATTTTACCTGATTTATTGCCTGTAGACAATTTACTGTGGGGAATTATGCTAAAAACTGCCACAAATGGTTGACCGTTGTCTGTAGTCATGGTAAAATATACTAAATATTGTCAGCAGACAAGATAAGGCGTGGTCGTTTATGAAAGTAAACTGTTCTGCTTTAATGCAACTGGCAGAAACCAGAAACTGGTCAATTCCCGAACTGGCAAAACGTTTGGGGGTTAACTATTCCTATTTATACCGGATAATTCGCGGGGAAAAACAGGGGGGAGCTAAATTATGGAGCGGTATTTATGTGTTATGTAAACAGGAGGGACTGTCAATAGAAGATTATTTTTTTATGGATGACAAGTAATTGCTATCTTGCAATCCAAGGTAACTTTCTATTATGGTGAGAGGAGATACATCGGAGAATGATTACATCACTGGCCAGAGTCATTCAAGTACTGGTGGAGGAGGATAATACCGATCAAATACCCGGAATTATTGAAGAGTTAACAATTCTAGAACAAAGTGATACAGCAATAATGCATCAAGTTGAAACATTACGCCAACACCTGGAGGATCTCGTTACATTGAGTAATAATTTTTCTGACCCTGAAGTTTTAGCGACCAGTCAGGCGCTCGATGAAGCTCTTAATAAACTCTATCGTGTCCTTTCTTCAATAACTCGCACTACATAATTTTCAATCTAAAAAGGCCAGAAGCCCCCCGATTACGGGAGGCTTCCGGCCTTTGAACATGAATCCTGTGAACGGTAATATGAATTACCTTAACTCCAGCAAGCTTAAAGAAATTAAGAATTACGGCTAGGAGTGCTATGATTAATAAAACACTTATTTACCTGGTAAATATTCGTTTAATCTATTTTTGATAAGGAGTAACTACCCATTTCAGGCAACCGTCTTTTTTGCCACCAAAAATATCGTACCCTTTAAGGATGTCATTCAAGGGGGCACGATGGGTAATCAGGAAATTGGTGTCAATTTTTCCCGTTTGAATCAACTTGATTAATTCTGGAATCCGGTTGGCATTTACCAGCCCCATGCTGATCCTGATATTCTTAATCCACAATGTATTCATAGCCAGTTCCTGAGGTTTTTCGAAAACTCCAATCAGGGAAATAGTGCCGCCTGGTCTGACGCTGTCTACTGCCATATCAAAGGTGGGTTTGAATCCGTTGGCTTCAATGGTGACATCGGCTCCACGCCCCCCGGTCCGTTCTCTAATTGCATCGCCAACACTACTGACTTTCTGGGGATTGATTCCTACATCCGCAATACCATTCTTCACAGCGAAATCCAGACGTTCCTGGTTGATGTCAACAGCAATAATTTCGGCAGGTCCCCATAGTCTGGCAGTAGTCATTCCGCACATTCCAACTGGTCCGCCGCCCATAACCGCAACCGTATCACCGGGCTCTATGTGGCCTTGCTCAGCACCAAAATATCCGGTGGATAGAATGTCACCAACGAATAGCACATCTTCTTCAGTGAGCCCCTCCGGAATGGTGAACATTCCCAGGTTGGCATGAGGGACTCTTACATACTCGGCCTGACATCCGTCTATCATGTAACCAAATATCCAGCTGCCGGTGGTGCAATGAGAATATATTCCCCTTACACAATAAAAGCACTCGCCGCATTGGGTTACGCAGGAAACGGCAACCTTGTCTCCGACCTTGTTGTTCCGGACTGCCGGACCTACTTCCACAACTTCTCCAACAAATTCGTGACCGATTATTCTGCCCGGT
>JAQUGU010000216.1 GCA_028683995.1 Syntrophomonadaceae bacterium
AGAATGGTTAATGATAAAATTGTGGTTAATGGGCTTATTTTCAAGGGACGGGAAACAAACCAGCAAAACAGGGTGAGAATCAGGTTAATACCCAACGAAAGACCCAGAAAAAGCCAGCGGTTAAAGACATCAAAGTTGGCAGTTAAAAGGAGTCCCAAAGGTACGGCCAGAGCAAATAGAATCAGATAATCGGTAAGCACTTCACTACGCTTCTTTAAACGGCATCCTAAAGCAAGTATTAAAAAGGACAGCATAATAGCAATATGAATCGTAACTACCCAGGGCTGATTTACATAATCAAATACCGCCCGCTGATTAATAGATGTCAGGTTGGCATAAACCCCGCCAGCAGGTTGGGCATAAATAGTATCCAAGATAGTCGGGTTAAAGTCATGTAAGATTGAATTTTTCAGGTTGATACTGGATACGATACCTTCCCGCCGGGTGGAGTAACTGGTTAATACCCCGGTGAAACCTGGCTTGTCGATTATTAAGGGGGTTAAGAGTTCACCCCGCTCAAAGGCTGTCCGGGACGGGGTAGGACTAATAACATAAATCACCCTTTTATTATCAATCTGCTTCTGCAAGCTGCCGATACAGGCGTCAATCGTTTGCAGTCGCTTAATTCTTTCCTTCTCTAATTGCTCGTCGGAGAGCAGACTCTGCAGCCGATCCAGTCGAGCCAGATCACCAAAATCAATCAATACCACATCATAATCACTAAAATCTCTATAAGCGTGCAATATGGTCTGGTAGTTGCTGGAAAGCGGCAGGGGGGAGGATTTTTCCAGCACTTTCTTACCGGTTAAACCGTTATCTACTATACCTCGTGAATCCATGAGTATTAAAGCTCCGGGACGAGAATAATAGCCCGGCAGATCGGCATTGCCAATGACAGCCGTCTTTAATCCCAGAGCATGAAGTTCGTCACCCAGTTGTCCGGGTTTACCTAAACCACGGTTTTCGTTATTTTTTCTAATTACCTCGATACTGTTTGTTACGATGTTATGGTCAGCAGGCAGGAGGCCGGTATTACGAAAAAACATCTCGCCAGCTTTTTCGCCCTGAATTATTTCACTGGTTTTAAAGTTAAGATCGGCATTGGAGCTGCCTATTGCCAGTTTTCCCGCTGATATGGTACAGAGTACGTTTTTACTGGTTCTTTCTCCGGCACTTAAAGTATTTAGAAGCCCCAGACCGGCTTTATTTTGCAAAGCCCAAAGCTCAGGGGTAACCTCGGGGTTAAGATCTTTAAAATCAAGTTTATCAATCAAATAGATAATTACCCGTCGCGGTGCAGGTTCTTCCTCTGCCTGAAGATCAGCAGGTAGAGAAAAAATCAACAGTGATATCGTTAAAAACGCAAATAATATTTTACGCATTTTTAACACCGCCTCCGTTTGCGATAGCTATTACTACTTATGGCCAACCACAGGCTATTCAGTAGGTATAGCAATATGAGGGTTGCAGCAATAACTCCGGTATCATTTACAACAAATACTGTAACCGCAGTAATCAGCAGTATTTTAAGAGCCTGGTCAATGGGTGGGTCTTCCACTGCTATTCTAAGCAGGGCAGTGGGAGTTTTCCATTTTAGAACTGCCAGGGTAGAGGCCAGCAATAACAGGATTAAGCTCCAACTGGAGTGATATACGGTGCTTGCCAATATGCCCAGTTTAATCTTGATAATTCCCAGCAGTACCGTAGCACCAGCACCTGAATAAAGGGTGCTTATAGCTTTGCCGGCATGGGAGGGAGTGGGATTGAACAGCGCGTCCAATTGGGCTATGGCAAATACCCCCAGGATAGCCAGCAGTCCAACCAGAATGACCTGCTTAAATGATATTTTACGACCGCTATTTATAATAAAAAAGAACCCCATACTTACCATAGCAGTTATAAATCCTCCCATATTGGCACCGAAGTGTGGATGACCTATTACAACAGTGGCGATGAGCAGTGGCAGCAATCCCAGCAGAGTTTTATATACTGGCTTTAGAGATTTTAGCCGGGTAAGCAGTAGTAAGGTGGCAATTATAGTAGAGGCCAGTAATACCCCCATATAATCATTTCCTATTCCATAAAAGCGTCCTCCGGCTATAGCATCTGAACCCAGGGGGGATAGCAGCATTAATCTGGAACCGGTAAAGCAATCTACGATTAAAAGCACTGCAGTAGTGGCAGTTAAAAATAACAGCGCATCCAGGGGATCCTTAAACATAATATGGATTAGTGCCCCCATTAGAAGGGCTGCGCCCAGGCATATTAGTATTACGCCCCCCAGGGAAAAATACTTGCTAAAACTGATAAATAAAAAGACTAGTGGCATACTCAAGGTGCAATATACAATATAGTTGACATAGCGCAAAAATTCTTTTCGGCCAGCAATAAAGGCCAGGGCTCCAATTACTATTCCCATTATGGCAAATAACATAAAAGTATAATGAAGCGGGTTGCGGCTGGCCCGTAATTTACAAAACAGGGCTAATTGCTTATCCAAAACTTGCAGGCTATGGTCTGACTTGATAGTACTTATTCCGGGATTCGGGTAATTATGCCCTAAATAGGAAAACACCGCCGGTTGCAGGTCGTAATTGCTAAGCAGACCAGGACGGCGGGTAGTATTGGAAGTTAATAATCCCGGTTCTAAACCCGGGGTATACATAAATACTGGTGTAAGGCCGAAGTTTCCCTGTAATAACATATCTTTGTTGGGATTGGGAGTAAGCATTATCAGCATGGTGTTATTCATATTCACATTTTTAATAACTTTACCTAATAGCTGGTCGTTTCTTTCCACTGCCATTTTTCTTTGTTCTACCACAATATGGTCAGCGGCATTAGCACGGCTTAATTCCACCCTGCTGGTGTCTCCCAGGTCTATTACCAGTATGTCACTGGTTTTCAGCAGGCTGTTCATATTATCTATTATGCGTTCATGGTTGCTCTGCAAGCCTCCCGCACGGTACGGAGCAGGGTCCAGCAACCCCTGGCTTACATTACCGCTGGGTACGATGCCTTTCTCATCCATGGCTAATATTACCGCATCCCGGCAAATCGCATATCTGGTATCCGAGTTACCCAGTACCGCCACCCGCAATCCTAATTCCCGAGCTTCTAAACCGAGACTGCCAACCTGGTAAGATGGATTATAGCTAGCGGCATATTTCCTGCTGGGTTCAATAAAAAGATTTACTACTCCATCAGGAGGAGGGTTACTGGCGGTAAACATGGAAAATAGTGCCCCTGCCTGCGGGGGTGAAGTAGATTTATCTTCCATGAATCCAGGAAGGTAGTTAACCAGTTCCTGACTGTTATAAGATAACCCGGCATT
>JAQUGU010000017.1:0-3947 GCA_028683995.1 Syntrophomonadaceae bacterium
TGTCCGTTATGAAAAGGGTTATATTCAGCTACGATGCCCAGAACAGCCACGGTAAAAGCTCCTTAGTTTTTGTTTGGTAGTGTATCATAAATCTTACCACTAAATTATCTATTTATGCTAGAATTAACTAGAGAATCCAGGCCTGAGGATACGAAAATTGTCATAACTAAACGGGAGGTAGAAGGATGAGTCTGTTAGCAGAAATTAGAGAAAAAGCTTCAAAAATGGGTAAGAATATAGTTTTACCCGAAGGTACCGAGGAAAGAACCCTGCAGGCTATCAAAGGGATAGCGGATCAGAAGTTAGCCACCCCTATTCTACTAGGTGATGAAAGTGAAATCAAAGGACTGGCCAGCAAAATCGGGGCTGACATAAGCGGAGCAGAGATAATTAATCCGGCTAATGCCCCTTATTTTGATGATTTTGTCCAGGCATTTTATGAAATGCGTAAAGCCAAGGGAGTCGACCTGGATAAAGCCAAAAAGACCATGCTGGACCCACTGTTTTTTGCATCCATGATGGTTAAAATGGGTAAAGCTGATGGAGAAGTTGCCGGTGCTGAAAACACCACTGGAAATGTACTCAGGCCTGCACTGCAGATTATTAAAACCGCACCGGGAATTATTGCAGTATCCGGTGCCTTTATCGTTATTGTGCCCAACTGCGAGTTCGGAGCCAACGGTACTTTCGTATTTGCCGACTGTGCAGTAACCATTGACCCCAGCGCAGAAGAACTGGCAGCCTTTGCCAAGGCTTCGGTTGCTACCGCTACTGACCTTTGCGGTATAGAAGAACCCCATATAGGAATGCTGTCTTTCTCCACCAAAGGTAGTGCCAGCCATGCCATGGTTGATAAAGTTACCCAGGCCACTGCCATCGCCAAAGAAAAATACCCAGAATTAAAAATTGACGGAGAATTCCAATTTGATGCAGCTATCGTACCCAAGGTAGGTGCTTCCAAAGCTCCTGGCAGTGATGTTGCCGGCCAGTGTAATGTATTGATATTCCCCGATATTAACTCGGGTAATATCGGTTACAAAATTGCTCAAAGGCTTGGTAAAGCAGAAGCTATTGGACCAATTCTGCAGGGTATTGCGAAACCGGTCAATGACCTATCCAGAGGTTGCAGCGTAGAGGATATTGTTAATGTTGTAGCCATGACCGCAGTAAGATCCTAAGTGAAGGTAGGGCGGATCTGTACCTTTAATATTTTTAGGAAAATAAGGAGGTAATTAGTTAAATGAAGGTTCTGGTTGTAAATGCTGGTAGCTCATCTATCAAGTACCAGGTCGTTGATATGACCGATGAAAGCGTCCTGGCTGTGGGTCTGGTTGACCGCGTGGGTATTCCTGGTACCACCCTGGAACATAAACCCGTAGGCAAGGACAAAGTGTTGATTAAGAAGGATTTACCCGATCATACTGCTGGTATGAAGCTGGTGCTCGAAGTTCTGGTCAACGAAGAATATGGATGTATCAAGAGCATGGATGAAATCGGTGCGGTCGGACATCGCGTGGTGCACGGCGGCGAGGAATTTGCCGAGTCAGTAGTAATTGATGACCGGGTTAAAAAGGTAATCAAGGATTGCTTCGACATAGCTCCCCTGCATAATCCTCCCAACCTTATGGGAATTGACGCATGTGAAGAACTAATGCCTAATGTAAACCACGTAGCTGTTTTTGACACCGCTTTCCATCAGAGCATGGAAGCCTCTAACTTCCTGTATGCTCTTCCTTATGAAGTTTACGAGAAATACCGGGTAAGAAGATATGGATTCCACGGCACCTCTCATTTCTATGTATCCCATCGGGCTGCCGAGATGATGGGCAAACCTTTTGAAGAGTGTAAGATTATAACTCTGCATCTGGGCAATGGTGCCAGTATGGCTGCAGTTAAGGGTGGCAAGGTAGTCGACACCACCATGGGCTTTACCCCGTTGGAAGGCTTGGTCATGGGAACCCGTTCTGGTGACATTGACCCTGCCATCGTATTCTTCCTCATGGAAAAACTGGGCTTAGGCACTACTGAAGCCAACAGCTACTTTAATAAAAAAGCAGGTATGCTGGGTCTATCCGGAGTATCCAACGACCTTAGAGACATACTTGAAGCTGCTGCTTCCGGCAACGAGAGAGCCCAGACGGCACTGGATGTTTACTACAACCGGGTTAAGGGTTACATTGGCAACTACATGGCCAAGCTAAATGGCTGTGACTGTCTGGTATTCACCGCCGGTGTAGGTGAAAATGCTATTGACATAAGGGAAAACATCTGTAAAGACCTGGATTATCTGGGCATCAAGATGGATGTTGAGAAGAATAAAGTTCGGGGTAAAGAGGTTGATGTGGCCGCAGCTGACTCCAAGGTTAAAATCTTTGTTATTCCGACTAATGAAGAACTGGTTATTGCCCGCGATACCTATCGCCTCTCCAAGTAATAATACAGTCTTACCAGAGGCGGGAAAAATCCCGCCTCTTTTAATTTTCTGTAGCTTAAAATTTATAAACCGGCGCCTGGTTGACAATGCTAAGAGGGGCAGACTATAATAAGTTTGGTGTTTTTATGGGGTGATAGTATGAAAATTGACCTGGAGAGACTTAGACTTGGAACCCGGGAGAGCCTGGAGTTTCATTTTAATAATCCAGGTGCGGAAGAATACCTTAAAGAACTGGGCGGCAAATACCAGGAAAACCTTAAAGTAGATGTAAAGGTAGAAAGAACGGGCAGGTTTTACCTGGCTCGGGTAAGGGTAACAAGCGTTCTGGAGCTGCAGTGTTCACGCTGTTTAGAAAGGTTTTACTATCCCATAGAGGTGGAATTTCACCTTAATCTGGTGGAATCACAATTGAAAGAGGAATTTACTTCGTATGAGGATGTAATCTTTTTCGATTGTGATGAGGTTGAGATACAGCCTTTTATTGAGCAGTTGGTCTTTTCCGAAATTCCCTTTGCCCCTGTTTGCAGGCTGGATTGTAAAGGGCTGTGTCCAGAGTGTGGTACTAATCAGAACCTATCCGAGTGCCATTGCCGACATGAAAATACTGATCCCAGATGGGATAAATTAAAAGATCTCAAGGCAGGGAAGGAGGTTACATAGTGGGAGTTCCAAAAAGAAGACAATCACATTCCCGTAAGAACAAGCGCCGTTCGGAATGGCGGAAGCTTGAAAAACCGGGTCTGGTTGAATGCCCTCAGTGCCATGAACTGAGAATGCCCCACCGGGCATGTTTGAATTGCGGTTATTATAAGGGCAAAAGCATTATGTAATGTTAATAGAGCAAATCGTCAAAAAGTAAGGTATAAAGTCTGGTTAGACTAGTAGCTTACTTTTTGTTTTCTTAAGGAGGTTGGTCATGAAGATAGCTTTGGATGTTATGGGGGGGGACTATGCACCAGTGGAATTATTGGCTGGTGCGGTTAAATGGCTGCAGGAAAGCGAAGGCCAGATTGTATTGGTGGGTGATCGGGAAATAATAAATGAAGAACTTCACCAGCATAGTTATGACCCCAGCCGGTTGGAGGTAGTTCATGCCAGCCAGGTGATAGGAATGAATGAATCTCCAGCCGCAGCCCTGCGCAAGAAAAAGGATGCATCTATAGTTGTTGCCAGCAGGCTGGTAAAGGATGGGATAGCGGACGCAGTAGTTTCCTGTGGAAGTACTGGAGCTCAAATGGCAGCAGCAATATTTATTCTGGGAAGAATGGAAGGGGTAGAAAGGCCACCCATCGTTGCAGCTATACCAGGTAGAGGCGGTAAGCAAACATTGCTTATAGATGTGGGAGCCAATGTTGACTGCAGGCCGGTACAACTGGTGCAATTTGCCCTGTTGGGACAGGCTTACGCCAGAGGAGTATTGAACCTGGATAACCCCCGGGTGGGGCTATTAAACAACGGTGAAGAAGAAGGCAAGGGTAATAGCCTGAGCATTCAAGCATATGAATTATTGAGC
>JAQUGU010000017.1:4047-10853 GCA_028683995.1 Syntrophomonadaceae bacterium
ACAACGGAGGTATAGTAAATGCAGGAATTTTTTGAACAGGCCAGACGCATACTGGCTGAACAGATGGAAATTGAACTGGAGAGTATTAGTATGGATACCGAGTTTGAGGCAATTGATGCAGATTCCATAGACATTGTGGAGATGATAATGGCTTTGGAAGATATTTATGAAGTAGAGTTTCCGGAAGAAGATGTGGAGGACTATCCTACCATGGGTTCCCTGATAACGGCTCTATATGCATATCTGCAGAAGGTGAAAAATGACTGAGGAAACAGCGGCCAGGAACTTTATTGATGATAATGAATTAAGTATTGCCGATAGTGATTTACTGGTTATGGCTTTAACCCACCCTTCCTATGCCCAGGAGAAAAACTTTGAGCACAATAACCAGAGGCTGGAGTTTTTAGGTGATGCGGTATTAAGTTTTGTCGTAGCCGAGTACCTCTATAACCATTACCAGGATAAAGCCGAAGGTGAGTTAACCAAAATCAGGGCCCGGGTAGTTTGCGAAAAGTCCTTGCTTAATGTGGCCCGCAAGATTAATCTGGGTAATTATGTTTTGCTGGGTAAAGGCGAAGAAATGTCTGGAGGCCGAAAACGGAGGTCGATACTGGCAGATACGGTAGAAGCGGTTATAGGAGCTATCTATCTGGATCAAGGTTATGGAAAAGCCAAAGAATTTATTCTTAAACACCTGGAGAATAATATAATCGAAGGTGCCGGTGGTGATTACTATGACTATAAATCCAAGCTGCAGGAATTGGTGCAGGGTAAAAACAAGGAAAATGTCCATTATGCCATTATTGAAGAAAGCGGACCGGCCCATTGTAAGAGTTTTGTAGCCGGGGTATATTTTCAGGATCAGCTTCTGGCTACGGGTGAGGGTAAAAGCAAAAAAGAAGCTGAACAAAATGCGGCCGGTAAGGTGCTGGCTGACCAGGTGAACGGAAAAGGGAAACTGGATGAAACAACATTGTAATGTCCCGGTATTTATTCCCCATCTGGGGTGCCCTTTTCAGTGTATTTTCTGTAATCAGAACAAAATCGCCTCCAGCCGGGGAATACCGACCCGGGCTGATTTGATAAACACCATTGATGAACACCTGGATACTATTAGGACTAGCGGTGAGAACATTGAACTGGCTTTCTTTGGCGGTAGTTTCACGGCCATTGACCGTAAACTGCAGGAAGAGTACCTGTCCACAGTACAGCCTTACCTGAAACGCGGACAGATTGGCAGTATCCGCATTTCCACCCGCCCTGATTGTATTGATGACGACATACTCGAAGTTCTCTTTAGCTACGGGGTTAAGACTATAGAATTGGGGGTACAGTCCTTTAGTGATGAGGTTTTAAAAGCATCCGGTCGCGGCTATAGTTGTGGCGATGTTTTTAAAGCCAGTCACCTTATTAAAAGTTCCGGATTTAAACTGGGTATTCAGCTGATGATAGGACTGCCGGGTGACCGCCATGCACTGGATATGGAGAGCACCAGGCAGGCGATTACCCTTGCTCCTGATATGGTAAGAATTTATCCTACCCTGGTTATTGCCGGAACCCCGCTGGAGCTTCTATTTAAGCAGAACAAATATTTGCCTTTAAGCCTTTCTGAAGCTATTACCACCTGTAAGGAAATGTTCCTGCAATTTCAGCAGCACGATATAGCTGTTATTCGTATGGGTCTGCATCCGGGAAAAGAGCTGCTCAGCCCGGGTACCATAATAGCAGGGCCTTTTCACCCTGCTTTTGGGGAACTGGTAGAACAGGAAGTGTTCAAGGAACAGGCCTGCCGGGCACTAGCAAAGTACAGTGAAGATAAAGAATTAAACCCCGAGCTTTTATTGTTGGTACATAAACAGGATATATCGAAAATGATTGGGCACAAGAAAAACAATATACTTTACCTGAAGAGCCGCTTTCAACTAAGGAGTATTAAGGTCAAAACCTGCCCCGCCTGTGATCGCGATACTGTCGGCCTGGCGATTGAACCCGAATCAGAACCGCTTTTCACTCTTACCCGCAAGGAATTTACAGAACTTCGCAAGGGGGGTCAGGCCTGACCCCCCTTGCCGGAATTTGGCCTTTTTTTGTGCAATAGCGGATAATAACAGGCTTTTTATAAAAAGGTTTTAAAAAGGCTGATGTCAAATATATACTAACGGGTTAGTAAGGAAATAGTGAGGCGTAAGGGGTTATAAGGGTAAGAAAGGACATGCTCATGCGGCAGAAGATATTAAAGGAACTGCTTCAAAACCGGGATAGCTTCATAAGCGGAAGTCAACTGGGCGAACGCCTGGGAATAAGCCGGGTAGCGATTTGGAAACATATTGAAGCCCTGAAGGAAGAGGGATATGATATTAATGGTGTTAGCGGCCGGGGTTACCAACTTGAGGATAGCGGAATAATAATCCCAGATGAAATTATGGCCGGCTTACCACAACAGCTAATCGGCAGCCAGATATATTATTATCCCCGCCTGGACTCTACCAACGAAGCCCTGAAACGCAGTATAAAAGATCATCTGTCGGAAGGTACGGTATATGTGGCTGGAAAACAAGAAGAGGGCAAGGGACGGCGGGGTAGAAAATGGGAATCCCCCTCCGGTGGACTATGGTTTTCCTTTTTATTGCGACCAACTTTATCTTTACCCCAGACGGCCTTATTATCACTAGTATTTGCCGTATCCCTGGTAAAAAGCCTGGATGTCTTCTCCGGTTCGCTATGCCAGATTAAATGGCCCAATGATGTTTATTGTCAGGGTAAGAAAATCGCCGGTATTCTCCTGGAAATGAGTGGGGAAATTGACAATGCCGACTATCTCATTGTAGGTATAGGTATTAATGTAAATGTTAGAAAGAATGATTTTCCTGCGGCTATAGCTGCTAGCTCCACTTCATTGCTGGAAGTGAACGGCCGGGAGATAGATGCTGATGAAGTATTGTTAACCGTATTGAAGGATTTGGACAGCTATTACCAGGAATTTTTGAAAAATGGATTTTCGGATATTCGTTTAGAATTCAAATCCCGTTGCCTGCACCTGGGTAAAGTAATAGAAACAGTCCGGGGGCAGGATATAATCCGGGGTATAAATACCGATATTGATGAGATGGGTAACCTGATGGTGCAATGTCAGGACGACCTGTTACGTATAAGTACCGGGGACGTTAAAGTGCTAAATTAGCAGGGGAGGCGAATAAGTGTATCTCAAGCGGCTGGAGATAAAGGGTTTCAAGTCTTTTGCTGATATTACCGGGATTAATTTTGAACCAGGTATAAATATAATAGTTGGCCCCAATGGTTGTGGGAAAAGCAATGTAGTTGATGCTATACGCTGGGTTCTGGGTGAAGCTAATATCCGTCACCTGCGCGGACAGAAAAGCGAAGATGTGATTTTTAACGGCACTGATGATAAAAAAGCGCAAGGCATGGCCTATGTAGAGATGCTGCTGGATAATAGTGATCAGATGTTGCCGCTTGATTACAGTGAATTAACTATGGCCCGCAAGGTTTTCCGCAATGGGGAAAGTGAATTCTATATTAACAAATCCCGGGTGCGAATGAAGGATATCAGCGATTTATTTACCGGTACCGGCTTGGGCAAGAAAGGTTATTCCATAATTGGTCAGGGAGAACTGGAACAGGTATTAAGTGGGCAAGCACTGGATCGGCGGCTGATACTGGAGGAAGCCTCGGGCACCATAAAATACCGCCAGCAAAGGGATGAAGTCAAACGTCGCCTGGAAAATACGGGTAACGACCTGCTGCGCCTGGGAGATATTATAAACGAAGTTCGGGAGCGTAAGGAGGAACTGGGGTATAAAGCTGAGCGAGCCCGGCTTTATTTACAGTTAAATCAGGAATACCAGGGATTGGAAAGGAAGGTTTTGTCTTCGGAGCTGTCACGAGGCCAGCAGGAGCTGAGCCGAAAAAAGGACGATTTTCTCCAGCGAGAGAGTGAAATTAATTTATTAAGTCAGGAAATGCTGGGTCTGGAACAGCAGTTAATGGTGGAAGAAAACTTGCTAAAAGAACAGCAACAGCAGCTCAATAACATACAGGAGCAGGAATACCAGGTGCAGACTAATCTTAATTCCTTACAGGGGGAATTAAGGCTATCTGAAGAGAGGATTAAAAACCGCCAGGATCGTATCCAGCAATGCCAGGTAGATGAGGAAAAATATAGCCGCATGCTGGCCCGTTTAAACCAGGATTTAGATATAAACCGGCAGGATTTTATGAGTCAGGAAGAAAACTACCGCCAGCGAGATGAAGAATGCCGGCGTCTGCAGGAAGAAATAGCCGGGCTGGAGCATGAGCTGGAAATTATGCGGGAAACATTTACACGGGACAAATCCCGGGTTTTCGATATAAGCAGGGAAGAAAGCCAGCTTAATAACCAGCTGGGGGAGAAGGAAGAGCAGCTTAAAAAACTATCTGAACGCAAAGAAAGACTTTTAATCAGGTCTGATGAGCTAAAAAACTGGCTTGACAAGTACCATAGTGAATATGAAGTATTACAGGGACAAATTCAGCATTACCAGACAGAATTGTCCGCTGATGATACCCGTTTGCGGGCGATGAATGACCAAAAGGACTCTTTACTGGAAAAACTGCAGCAGCTGGAGGAAGAATATAACCAGCTGAATCAGGAAGGAATGAAAATAAAGAACTCTCTCTTATCCTTACAGGAAATGAATCAGAATTTAAGTGGCTATTCGGCAGCGGTTAAATCACTTATGAAAGTAGCTGCATCAGGTAACCTGAAGGGGATAATGGGTATACCGGGGGAAATCATAGATGTTCCCCAGGGATTGGAATTAGCTGTTGATATTGCTGCTGGCAGGAGTCTGGAGAACATTGTTACTGATAGCGTGGAGCATGCCCATCAGGCTATTGATTACTTAAAAGCCCATAAACTGGGCCGGGTTACCTTTTTACCCCTGAATATACTTAAAGTTCAATCCGTTCCCGCCGCTATTTTGCAGCAGCTGGATAAACAAAAAGCGGTGATTGGACTGGCTTCGCGGGTAGTTAGTTTTGATGCCCGCTATGCCAAAGCGGTGGAATACCTGCTGGGCCGGGTGCTGATAGTTGAAGATTTGGATACTGCCATACATATCTTTAAAGTTATAAATTACCCACTGCGAATTGTCAGCCTGGAGGGTGATCTGCTTAATGCCAGCGGGGCAGTAAGTGGTGGGACCAAGCTTTCAGCTTATGGAAATAGCCCGCTGCTGCGCCGGGGAGAAGAAAAACGACTTCTCCAAGAGCAGGATGATAACCAGATGAGCAAAACCTCCAAGCACAATGAACTTTTAGTTATCCAGGGAGAACTGGAGAAGCTGGAAGAGGAAATTAAGCAAATAAACCAGCTGCGTCTGGAGAGCAAAATGACCCTGGAAGTAAAAAATAAGCAGCTTAATGAAGTTACAGCTGCTGTTACTTCTGCCCGGGAAGAGATGGAATCGTTTAAAAAGGAAGCCGGGGAACAGGAACAGCAGATGGAGAAGCTGCAGGTGGAAATAAGTAATATGCAGGCCCAACTAAGTCAAATGAACCAGGACAGCCAAAAGGCTTCATCCCAATTGGAGAATTTAAAGGATGAGATGGAGATGAAACAGCGGGAGTTGGACATTCGTAAAGAACGATTTGCTTCGCAGCGGGAACAATTGGAAATGAAAAGGCGAGAATTGGATAATATAAGAAAAAGCGTCTTGCAGTTTGAACAGGTACAGCTGTCCTATCAGCAGTCAGTACAGGAAGCTCACCAGGTCCAAAGTCGTATGGAGAGCGAGAACCAACAGGAAGATCAGGCCCAGCAGGAAATGAAGCAGAAGATAGCTGAGGAACAAGTTAATCTGTCCCGTTTGGCTCAAGAAATAGCTGGTCTCAAAGAGGATTACCAGACTTGTAACCGGAATATCACTAATTTACGCCAGAGCCTGATACCTGAGAAGGAGCGAATGGAAGAACTGCAAAGGCAATCTCGTAATCTCGAACTGGCCGTAGCCCGTTTGGAAACAGAACAGTCTTCCCTGGAAATGAAATGGGAAGAAAAATTTAATGATTATACGGGCGAGACCAGCGAGATGTTAAGCCCGGGGAAAACGAGAGAATATAGAATCAGGATAGAGCAATTACAGGCTCAACTGGAAGACCTGGGATTGGTAGACCCGGAATCTATTCGGGAATATGAGGAAGTGCAGGAAAGGTTTAGTTTTTTGAGCCAGCAGTATGACGATATGTTGCAGGCGCGAAATTCTCTAAGCACCCTGCTGGGAGAAACGGAAAACCTGATGCTCAAACACTTTACCCATTTTGTGCAACTGGCTAATGAGAGCTTTAGTCAGACCTTCAAGGAGATATTCGATGGTGGTGAAGCCCGTTTAAAAATAGAAAGTGGCAAAGAACGCCTGGAAGCAGGAGTAGATATAGAAGTGAAGTTGCCCGGCAAGCGTACCCAACTACTCAATCTATTATCAGGGGGCGAGCGCGCACTAACCTGTATTGCATTTATTTTTTCGCTCCTGCGTCTGAAACCAGCGCCATTTTGTTTGCTGGATGAGATTGATGCCTCCCTGGATGAAACTAATTTAACCAGGTTTGCCCGCTTTCTTAAAGCAATGTCCACCAGCATGCAATTTATTATTATAACCCACCGGCAGGCCACTATTGAAATTGGGGAAAATATTTACGGGGTAACCATGCCGGAAAAAGGCATTTCATCAGTATTGACACTCAATTTAGTGGAAGCAGAAAGTATGGCGGGATAGTATATGTAGGGAACGGCCCCTGTGCCGTTCCGT
>JAQUGU010000017.1:10953-13986 GCA_028683995.1 Syntrophomonadaceae bacterium
AGTAGGAGGGAATATGGCTTTATTTGATAGGTTTAGAAGCAAAAAACAGAGCCAGGAAAGCAGTGAAGAGATTGAAAACAATATAATACAGGAAGAAGAACAGATCGCTGAAGCTGAGTCGCTGCCTCAAGAAGATTTACCACCCGCGGTAATAGAGGAAACTGAGGTTGAGGAGGTAGAAAAAAAGAAAGACCGGCCTGGATTATTCGCCAAGTTCAAGCAGAGTCTAAGCAAAACTCGGAGCAATATTAGCGAGAAGATAACCACCCTGGTTAAGAGCAATAAGAAGCTGGACGATGATTTCTGGGAAGAACTGGAGGAAATACTTATCGAGGCCGACGTGGGTGTAAATACCTCAGTGGAACTGGTATCCCGGGTAAGAGAGAGTGCCCGTAAAAAGAAGATTGACGATAGCTCCGAGGTGATGACCTTGATTAAGGAAGAAGTCAGAAAACTGCTGGAATCTCATGATATCCCCCTTAATATTAACCGCGAAGAGCTAACCGTAATCCTGGTAGTAGGGGTGAATGGTGCCGGTAAAACCACGTCCATTGCCAAAATGGCTTACCGTTTCAAAAATGAAAATAAAAAGGTAATCCTGGCGGCTGCGGATACCTTCAGGGCGGCAGCTATTGATCAGCTGCAAATATGGGCTGACCGGGTGGGAGTGGAGATTATAAAACATCAGGAAGGCTCCGACCCTGGTGCTGTAGTTTATGATGCCATGAATGCTGCCCGGGCGCGTAAAGCCGATGTCTTAATAATTGATACTGCTGGTCGCTTACATAATAAGGCCAATTTGATGAAAGAAATAGGTAAAGTAAGAAAAATAATCGAACGGGAAACACCTGGTGCTCCCCATGAAGTCTTACTGGTACTGGATGCCACTACCGGCCAGAATGCCATTAGCCAGGCCCGCATTTTTGAAGAAGCTACCGGAGTCAGTGGGATTATATTAACTAAACTGGACGGGACTGCTAAAGGGGGCATAGTGCTGGCCATTGCCCAGGAACTAAAACTACCGGTTAAACTGGTGGGCCTGGGAGAATCCCTGGAAGACCTGCGCGACTTCTCGGCAGAAATTTTCGCTGCCGCCCTATTCGAAGAATAGAAATTAGATACTGAAGGACTTTCAGTGTATTCAGTGTCAAAAAAATTCTAAATTCTTAATTTCTATGATATGGAGGTTAGTTTATGGTGACAATGGCTATAATCGGCGGAACCGGGGTTTATGACCCGGATCTGCTGGAGGATGTAAAAGAGATAGTACAGGAAACCCCTTATGGTAAAGTGGCAATACTGGTGGGGAAACATGAAGGCTTGGATATTGCTTTTATCCCCCGGCACGGAGGTGGTCACAGTATTCCTCCCCATCTAATAAACTACCAGGCCAATATCATGGCTTTGCATATGATTGGGGTAAAAAACATACTGGCTACCGCTGCGGTAGGCTCACTCCATTTTGAATTTAAACCTGGCAGCTATGTTCTGGCTGACCAGTTTTTGGACTTTACCCGTACCCGTAAGAACACTTTTTATGAAGGCGGGGAAATGGGGGTAGTCCATTGTGACATGACCATACCTTATTGCTCTCGTTTACGTGAAGCTCTGGTAAAAGGAGGATGTGACCGGGGTATAAAGGTTATAAACGGCGCAGTTTATGTTTGTACTGAGGGGCCAAGATTCGAAACTGCGGCGGAAATATCCATGTTCAAGCAAATGGGGGGACAGCTTATCGGAATGACCAGTGTACCCGAAGTTTGTCTGGCCCGGGAACTGGGTATGTGCTATGCCAATATCTCTATTGTGACTAATTTTGCGGCCGGAATCTCACCCGGAATACTGACCCATAGTGAAGTAGTGGAAATGATGAAGGGCAGTATCCAGGGGGTAAAAGATGTATTAACCGCCAGCTTGAAATATATTGCCGGTGATGAAAGTGAAGACAACTGTGATTGCCGAAAAATCTTGGACGAACCTGGGGTAAGCAAATGATAAGGACCCTATTTTTTGATGATAAAGCCGTAATGATAATGGATCAGAGCCGGTTACCGGATCAGGTCGAATACCTCAGGTGTGAGACCGTGGAAGAAGTAGCCGAGGCTATAAAAAAACTTAAAGTCCGAGGAGCACCGCTTATAGGTGTAACCGCGGCTTTTGGCCTGGTTATGGCTATGGCTGATTACCAGGGAGAACCGGCAGAAATGCACAATTATTTCGAGCAGGCCCGGGCTACCCTGGCTTCCACCCGTCCTACAGCGGTAAATCTCTTCTGGGCTTTGGAAAGGATAGAAAGGGTTTTTAAACGCGAATGCTTAAACCAGGCCAACCGGAAGCAAATAGGAGAGCGGCTCAAGCAGGAAGCCATCAGCATGTATGAGGAAGATATAGCCATAAACCGGGCTATAGGTGAATGCGGGCAGGCGTTGTTAACAGAAGGCGCACAGGTAATGACCATATGTAACGCCGGAGCACTGGCTACTTGTGGCTACGGTACTGCCCTGGGGGTAATCCGGGCCGCGGCTAACCAGGGTAAAATCGAAAAAGTTTGGGCATGTGAGACCAGACCGGTTTTACAGGGAGCTCGCCTGACCGTGTGGGAACTAATGCAGGATGAGATCCCGGTTACGCTCATAAGTGATAATATGGCTGCTTACGTTATGCAATTGGGTCATGTGAACGCGGTGATAGCAGGCGCCGACCGTATAGCAGCCAATGGCGATAGCGCCAATAAAATAGGTACCTATGGCCTGGCGGTTCTGGCATCCTATCATCAAATACCTTTTTATATAGCTGCTCCTCTTTCCACTCTGGACTTGAAGACCGCATGCGGCAACGACATAGTGGTGGAGGAGAGAGCTCCCGATGAAGTTCGCAAATATCGTGGGGTTTATTTTACGGTGCCCGGAGTTGACGTTTTCAATCCGGCTTTTGATATAACTCCCCACCATTTAATTACCGGAATAATTACTGAAAAAGGAATCTTCAAACCTCCTTACGATGTAGCCTTTAAAAGCGTGAGGTGTGAGGAGT
>JAQUGU010000217.1 GCA_028683995.1 Syntrophomonadaceae bacterium
AATTTGACATTGGTGACCCAATACCCACCAGGTCTTTCTTCTTCTGGCGGATCATTTCAAAATATGCTTGCAGCGGGGCCCGGACATAAGCGAAACCAGTTTCCGCAAAAATATCCCCATCCTCCACGTATTTAGCAATGGCCTCGTTTAAGCTCATTCGTTTGTCAACCTTGTCCCGTTTTTTGTTGAGGTGGTATTCACGGGCTCCTTTAAAATCGACAAGCCGCTGCATTTGTTCTTCTGTTACATATTGGTATCCCATAGAACCGGCCTCCTTCTTAATAAGTTTTATTAATGGAAAAGCCCATGTTTGCCAATATCACCCCCTATTCTTATTTGCCAGAAACGAAGGTTAACAAAATCAACCGTAAGTTTGGCAGATTGTTTTGAATAAAAAATATCAGATAACGTAATACTTGTCTTAATTTTAATTATAATGGCAAAAATCCCTTAATTCAATTAAAAAGATAAATAAAGGAAAGAAAGGAGACAGGGGGACGTTTCGTTTGTCTCAGACAGAGACAGAGGGACGTTCTTTTTGTTTGCTCCAAGGAGCAAACAAAAAGAACGTCCCTCTGTTTAACGTCCCTCTGTTTGATATACAGGTTTAGTTGGTTTTTATATCCAGAACTTTTTGATAATAATCCCTTAATATGCTGTGACCATAGGTATCGCAATTAGCAAAAGCTTTTGGAAAGGCTTCTTGAAAGTCAACCCCATATATTTTCCTATCATAGCCAGGATATGCCCATCTTCCCCCCAGGTCTATCCATAGGGGGGCAATACCCCGGGTGGGCTTTATAAAGCGGGGGTCTACCAGAACCTTGCCTGGTGGCAGCGGGTTTTTACATGCATAGGCGTAAAGATGCTGTATGTGCGCTTCCACTCCTATAGCCGGGCTGGCAAATATGGCACCATGAACTCCTGCTTCATAACGAATTTTGGTAGGATCAGCTCCCAAAGGGTCCTCCTCTCCGGTAGCTGCTGTGCCTGTAGCTCCCAAACCGCAGTAGTTATTCTGATAAGACTGAACTAGTCCTCCATATTTCCACCAGCCAGTTTCCTTGGCTGCCTGGCAGAAGGCAATATCTCCCTTGATGCCGTATTGCTTACCAATTTCCAGGTAGAGGTCAACCAATTCCTGCGGGGCTGCCGGGTTATTATTCTGCATAACTGCCAGCAGTTTTTCCCGACCCATTTTGGCCTCACCCATGATACTTTGCTGGTAGTCAATATTAGTAACCAGAGGTACCTCTTTATCTGTTAACGGCTCATTATCTGCCGGAGGAGTTTCGGGAGGATTGGTTGCATTGTTGGCATCTTTAACCGCAATAGGTTCTTCGCTAGGATTTGTACCAGGATCCGTATCTTTATCCGTCACCGGATTATTATCTATAGCCGCCGAGGTAGTAATGATTACCCGTCGATTTTCCCCATCCCAATCAACCTTACAATTCAGATTCTCCATAATTACCCGTAATGGAACCATAGTCCGGTCATCCAGAATAAAAGGCGCCGGGTCCGCTTTAATTTCTTTCCCATCAATAAATATACCTATTCCTCGTTGAGCCAGGGGGCTGGCTACCCGGGGCATGATAGTGTCTGTACCGGGAGTGGTGATGAGTACCCTGCGATTATTCCCATCCCAATCAACTTGCATACCCAGACCTTCTGCAATTACCCCAACTGGTACCATAGTTCGGCCCTTTACTATAAGCGGTGCCACTTCAGACTCAATAACTTTACCATCAATATGTATAGTGATGGCCTGCTCCGCCATTAGTGCTGATGGTGTAAGCAGGATAAATGTTGCCAATACTAAAAATACCGCTGCCCGTTGCCATGCTTTACTACCGACTCTGAACAAATGATACACCTCCATAAAATTTCTACATATACCCTGTTGAATTCACCTTTCCACTATAAAAATCCTGCCCGTATAATTTAATATGTTTTTTTCATACAAAGCTTGCAGTTTTACAGCAATATATCATAAAAGCTAGCTAGGTTTGTGGCAAAACAGTTACAAATAAAGTATTTTTTCCCGAATTCAATAGAATATCCTAAAAATATTGGTGTACACCTTGCCATAAGCAGACAAGTTTTTTAAAACTCTTGATGTATTGTTAATGTTAGCCTCTATATCTGGTAATTTCATTATTTTTCGGGAGGGGGAGATAATATTGGCATGGGTCGTACAAACTGTAATACTCCTGTTAATATGCTCATTAATTATGCTTATTTATCTTACCTGGTTAATAATTAAATTTCGTTCCCGGGAAAAATTTCTATCAACCAATCTGGCTGCGTCAAATAAGATGCACCAGGAATTAGTGGAAGCCCGGGAGCAGGCTCAAGCTGCCAATATGGCTAAAAACCAGTTTCTGGCTAACATGAGCCATGAAATTCGCACCCCCATGATTGGCATAATGGGAGCAGTAGACCTGCTGGCTGAGAGTAAACTTGCTAATGAGCAGTACGAGAACATAGAAATTATCCGTGAATGTGGTGAGCAACTACTGAGCATTATTAACGGTATCCTGGATATGTCCAAAATAGAATTGGGCCTGATGGAACTACATCCCAAGGCCTGCAGCCTTCCTGACCTTTTCGCTCACCTGGTTAATATCGTAGAACCAATGTTAAAAGAAAAAGGCTTATCTATCAAACTGGATATTTCTCCTGATATCCCCGCACTGGTCAGAATAGATGAAGCCAAATTACGCCAGCTATTAATTAACGTTCTTTATAATGCCATTAAGTTTACTAACCGAGGTTATATAAGTTTTACTGCCACCACCGAGGAAGTGGACGGAATTCCCTGGCTCTCATTGGCCATATCTGATACGGGAATTGGTATTCCTGATTATGAGGTAGACAACATTTTCACCCCTTTCACCCAGGTTGATAATTCCACCTCTCGTCAGTACGGGGGTACCGGCATGGGACTGTTTATCTCCAAAAAATTTGTGGATCTAATGCAGGGAAGTATCTATGTAATGAGTCAAGAAGGGGTGGGCAGCACTTTCTATATAAAAATCCCGCTGGAAGTAATCGCCCACCTGGAAGTTAATCAAAATATTAATCCTGGTTGCGATGACCATTATGAGGACAAACTGTTAACCGACTTTGCTCCTATAAGGGTTTTGCTGGTAGAAGACAACGATCTTAATCAAAAAATAGTATCCCAAATGTTAACAAACTATGGCTTTGAGATAACCCTGGCCAGTAACGGGCTGGAATGTTTAAGACTTCTGCAGGAAATGCATTTTGACGTAATCCTGATGGATATGCAAATGCCGGTTATGGACGGCTACGAAGCCACTCG
>JAQUGU010000218.1 GCA_028683995.1 Syntrophomonadaceae bacterium
TGCCACAGTGCAAATCACAGTCAATGCCGATACCGGGACCATAAATCTCAGTAAGACCGTATATGTCATAGGTTTCCAGTCCTAAAATCTCTTCCATGCGGGTACGCATCTTTTCTCCCCAGCGTTCGGAACCGAAAATAGCTTTGCGTAGCTTGAGCTGGTCGGCAATACCGCGTTTTTTGGCTTCCTCGGCCAGCAGCAGTCCATAGGAGGCTGTACCAATTAGTACGGTGGCCTGCATATCAAGCAGCATAGCCAGTTGCTTTTCGGTATTACCCGGTCCCATAGGTACGGCCATAGCTCCTAATCGTTCGCAACCGGTTTGGAATCCGATACCTGCTGTCCACAAACCATATCCGGGAGTAATGTGCACCCGGTCACTGCTCTCTAGACCCACCATGCGCATACAGCGTTCCATCATTACCGCCCAATCATCTACGTCCTTGCGGGTGTAGGGGACAATAACCGGTTTACCGGTGGTGCCGGAAGTGGAATGAATACGAATAATTTCCTCTTCCGGTGCGGCCATTAAGGCTAAGGCCTCTTCCTGCCGCAATTCCTCCTTTTCGGTAAAGGGCAGGTATTTAATATCATCAATGGACTTGATGTCATCAAAATTAATTCCGGCTTGCCCCAGTTTTTTTCGGTAAAAACAGGAGTATTCCTGCAAACGCTCCATTAATCCCCTTAAAAGAATAGACTGTTTTTCCTTAAGTAATATCGGTTGGTACTCGTCTCTAATATACTCTACTGCCTGGCTCATCTCGTCTCTCCCTCCACAAATTGTTTTCCCAGCTTAAAAGCGCGGGTATTTATTTCCTGAACCCGCTGCGGCAGGCGGGCTAGAAGTTCTCTTAGCAGCATGGTCTCATCAATATCAGGGCACAGTGCAGTAAAAGCACCCAGCATAACCGCACTTATGGCTTTCGTACTACCGGCCTGGGCGGCCAGTTCATTAGCATTTATCAAGACTAATCCTGAAGTCTGTTCTTTTAAATAATCAATAAGCTGTTCATTGGGATACTTCGATATTCCCAGGTATACGGTTGGGGGTACTATCATATGAGTGTTTACCAGGGCCTGGCCTTTGGCCTCCAGCTTATCCAGGTTGCGCACTGCTTCTGCCAATTCAAAGCCCAGGAGATAGTCAGCGGAGGCATCAGGAATCAAGGGACCATGCAGCCTGGTGCCAATTCTCACCTGCGACACCACCGGTCCTTCCCGCTGGGCCATACCTATAATCTCCGAGGTGCGAACTTCATAACCTTGACTAATGGCGGCTTCACCCACTACCCGGGAGGCCAGTACCGTTCCCTGTCCGCCAACTCCACACATAATTATATCCATCAATTATCCCCTCCTTGTATAGCGTCAAAGGGGCATACTTCTATGCACAGGCCGCAACCGGCACAGCTTTCTAGCACCTGAGGTTTCTGACCGGTTTCCATTACCAGAGCCGGACAGCCGATTTCGGTAACACAGAGACCGCAGTCTTTGCATTTGTCCATATCAATCACAACCGGGGCTGAACTCTTTACCTCGGGTAGATTAATACAGGCTCTCTCCATTATAACTACTGCCGGACCATCGAAGGCCAGGGCCTCTTTAACTGTCGCCACTGCTTCTTTTAGATTTATCGGGTCAACCCTCTTTATAAATGTTACCCCACAGCCTGCCAGTACTTTTTGCAAATCAACCGCCGCCACTATTTCTCCGGTAGCAGTTTGTCCGGTTCCTGGATGAGGCTGAAAACCGGTCATGGCGGTAGTGCTGTTGTCCAATATTACCAGGGTGAGGGGATATTGATTGTAAACGGCATTAATAACTCCGGTAATACCACTGTGAAAGAAGGTTGAATCTCCCAGAACGGCAATGGTTTGCCTCCCCGGCTCGGCTCTGCCAATACCCTGAGCCTGGGTTATAGCTGCACCCATACACAGGCAGGTATCTACTGCCGATAGAGGCGGCATCATACCCAGGGTATAGCAGCCAATATCGCCGGTAAAGACAACATCCGACTTTTTACCGGCCGCCTTGCGAATAGCGTAAAAAGATGCCCGGTGGGGGCAACCAGCACAAAGAATAGGCCGGCGTATGGGTAGTTCCGGTTTTGCCGGAATCGGTCTGCTTTTCAGGTTTTTTCCGGACCAATCAGCAATCGCCTTTGTTACCAGGTCTACATTTAGCTCGCCGGTACCCGGTACCATAACATCATGTTTACCGCTTAACTGCAGGTGCAGGCCAATTTTACCTGCCAGGCGCAGTATGGCATCCTCCAGAACCGGGTCCTGTTCCTCAATCACCAGCAAACGTTCGTGCTGTCGCAGGTATTGGGCAGCCAGTTCTTCGGGAAAGGGATAAGGAGTTGATATCTTTAGAATTTCCGTATTATCTATTATATTAAGCCGCTGCAGGGCTTCTTTTACATAATGATAGCTTACTCCGGAACAGGCGATAGCGTATTCGCCCTGGCCCTCCCGGTAATTGAAAGGGGAGCTGGAAAATTCCTGCCCCAAGGTATTCAAGCTTTCCAATAACTCACCATGTTTACGAAGAGAAACACTGGGGAAAATAACCCAGTCTCCACCTTTTTCAAAATGAACTTCAGAATTCCTTGAAATAATCTCAGGCAGATTCACATCCTGCCCCACATGGCACACTCTGGTGGTAGGGCGTAGTATCACCGGCAGGTGATACTTTTCCGATATATCGAAGGCTTCGATTACCATTTCCATAGCTTCCTGAGGGTCGGAAGGGTCGAGTACCGGCACCTTGGCAAAACCGGCAAAATGCCGGGTGTCCTGCTCAGTTTGAGAGCTGTGTGGTCCCGGGTCGTCAGCTACTACCAGAACCAGTCCCCCTTTTACCCCCAGGTAGGTACCGGAGAGAAGGGGATCAGCAGCTACATTAAGTCCCACCTGTTTCATAGTTACCAGAGTTCGGGCACCGCTAATGGCAGACCCGTAGGCAACTTCTAAAGCTACCTTTTCATTTACGCACCACTCGGCATAAAAACCATAACGTTTGGCCTGGTTGGCCAGGGTGCTGAAGATTTCCGTAGAGGGCGTTCCCGGATAGGCGGTAGCCACCTTAACCCCGGCAGCTATTGCTCCCCAAGCGATAGCTTCGTTTCCTAGTAATAATTGCCTGGTCAATTTTTACACCTCGCCTATAAAATAAAAGGCCAGGTCAACAAAACGTGCTGACCTGGCCCAGTTATCTGCAACCAGCTCAACTAATCTAATCTATGCTTATCTCATCTCAACTCATCTGTTATCTAAACCCTATTCTAGCATTCCATGTCGAACCTTGTAAAGCGTGTTAA
>JAQUGU010000219.1 GCA_028683995.1 Syntrophomonadaceae bacterium
GCCGCCTGATGGTCACCGGAAGCATAGCCCATTTCCAACACTATGTTGCTGGTCATGGTTCTGGTCGATGATAGCATGCTATGCGGTATTATAGTCGAGTTACCAGTTACCATTACCACTGCCATAGTTTCACCAATAGCCCTACCCATGCCAAGTATTATGGCCGTAATTATACCTGAACGGGCTGCCGGCAAGATAACTCGCCTTATACTCTGAAAGTGGGAAGCTCCCAGGGCCAGGGAACCCACCTTGTAATCCAGCGGAACTGCAGCAATAGCATCGCGGGATATGTTTATAATGGTTGGCAGTATCATTACCCCCAAAATTATGGCTCCGGTCAAAACGCTTAACCCACTTCCCCCCAGGTAGTTCCTTATAAAGGGAACGATTACAATAAGACCGAAAAAGCCATATACTACCGAAGGTATACCTGCCAACAATTCAATTAAGCTACCCATTAATTTGCCAATTCTGATTGGCGCCAACTCCACCATGAAAATGGAGGTGGCCAAACCCAGCGGCACCGCCCAGAGCAAGGCAGTCAGGGTAACGGCCAGGGTTCCCGCCAACATGGTACCAATGCCAAAGCTGCCTGCGGTAGGATTCCATTCCAGTTGCAATAGAAAATCAGCAATTCCAACTTTATATATAAGGGGCAGGCCCCGGATAATGATAAACAGCGATATAACTACGATAGCCAATATAAATATGGCTGCGCTAAGCATTAAAATAATTTCCACCAGCTTATCCCGGTTAAGCCCTGAGGTAGAGTTTTTTCTGATAATACTCCTAATTGCCCATAGTTTTGCTGCCTCCATTGTTCCTGCTGTTATCTCCTGGGTTCTATTGTTCATAAAGATCATCTTCCTTTGGCTACTCCTAAATACAGGTTGTATAATGGTGTACACCTGCCCCATTTTAATAGTGAATCAATTACTTAACCGTTATGGCTCCTTCCTCTTGAACGAGCGCCTGACCTTCATCACTGAGTACAAAGTCTATAAAGGCTTGGGTTAGACCTTGAGCTTCCCCTTTGGTCAAATAAAGGAAGGGGCGGGATATTTTATAGCTGCCGTTTTTAACATTGGCTACACTGGCTTCTACCCCATCAATTTTTAATGTTTTTACATCCTTATCCACGGATGCCATAGATACAAAGCCAATCGCTTTTTCATCCCCGGCTACAGTCGTTTTTACGGCACCGGTTGAGGGCTGGATAACAACCTGATTACTAATATTCTCTTTGTTCATTATCAGTTCCTCGAAGGCGCCTCTGGTTCCTGAACCGGCTTCCCGACATACTACGGTGATAGGACTATCTTTGCCGCCAAGCTCTTTCCAGTTCTTGATGTTGCCCAGATAAATATTTCTTAAATCTTCTACAGTAATATCACTGACCGAATTAGAAGGATGAACAATTATAGCAATTCCATCCAAAGCAATAGTTGTTTCCACTAATCCCTGTGATTTTTCCTCCGGCTTAAGCTCCCGGGAACTGGCACCGATATCGGCTGCGCCGCTAACAGTTGCCTGAATACCCTGGCTGGAACCGCCACCCTGAACATCGATCTGTACTCCCGGATGGTTTTTAATGAATTCCTCTGCTAACACATCACTAAAAGGTTGCACCGATGTAGACCCGGCTACCGTAATAGTCCCGCTTAATTGCTTATTTTCCGTCTTGTCCGCCACCTCTTGCTGGCCACAACCAGCGACCAGTCCTGCTATTACCAGCAAAAAACCCAGCAAAACAAAACTGGTCAATCTTCTCCTTTTTACATATTCCATGTAATCTCTCCTCCTAACTAAAATTTGTTTCCGGTGTACACCATTTCCCCATAAAAAGAATAACAGCCCGATGTAAAAATAACTCTCAGGCTGTTAGAAGATTTTGTATGATAAATGTAAATTTGCTGTAAACATAGAAAAGGAGACTAGCAGGAACGCTTCGCTATACACCTCTTATATTACCCGGGCAGAGTAAATGAGAAAACTGAGCCTTGGCCGGGGTAGCTTTCCGCTTCCAGGGTTCCGCCGTGGTTTTCCACCAGGTGTTTTACTATGGCCAGTCCCAATCCGGTTCCCCCGGTCTTTCTTGACCGGGCTTTATCTACCCGATAAAAACGCTCAAATATTCGCGGCAGTTCTGCTTCAGGAATACCTTCGCCCTCATCCCTGACGCTTACCCTGACTCCCTTTATACCATAACGCTCCAGGTTGACTGTTATTAATCCCCCATCATTACTATAATTAAGCGCATTATCCAGCAGGTTTTCAAGTATATGAGTAATTGAGTCCGGGTCTCCATCAAACTGGAGCTCTTCCCCAGGTTCATTAAACTCAATCCTGGCTTTGGCTATCGGATTGCGTATTTTAACCAATGCAATACTTTCCTTAATCAGGCTAATCATATCCAGTGGCTGTATATTAAGGCTGACCTTACCTGACTCCAGCCGCGAAAGTTCTAACAAATCATTTATTAGTTTCTTCATGCGCTGAGCTTCCTTAAAAATAACGGTGGAAAACTCCTCTACATGTTCGGCGTTCTCATCTCCTTCAGACAGCAGGGTTTCAGCAAATCCGCTGATGGTTGCCACCGGGGTCTTTAGTTCATGGGAAACATTGGCCACAAAGTCTTTACGTACCTTCTCCAGGCGTCTGGTTTCGGTAATGTCATTCATCACTATAAGAATACTCATTGCTCCTTCTCTGTTGCCTTCGTTAATTGGAACAACGTTTACTTCTATATGTTTCTCATCCGCCTGGTATACCTGGATACTTTTACGCAGGGGGTCAGCTTCAGATTTTACTTTATCAATCATTTCCAGGAGGTCGTAGCTTTTTATAGCCGCAATCGCGTTACCTCCCAGCGGACTTTGTTCCAGGCCCAATAATGCTACGGCAGCAGGATTAATATAGACAATCTTACCCTGGTCATCAATCATTATTATTCCGTTAACGGTATTCTTAAGCAGCGCTTCTAAACGGTTTTTTACAGCTGATATTTCATCAATGGTATGGTCAAGATGATCAGCCATATCATTAATCGCTTCCCCCAGTTTACCTAGCTCGTCATTACCCCTGTAGCCAATCCGCCGTTTTAAATTCCCCCGGGCCATATCGACTACCACTTCCGTTATCCGGGACACCGGACGGGAAAACCTGCCGGCAATAGCAATACTAATTCCCGCTCCCAGTAAACCGGTAAATAACACTGCGAGCAATAAGGTATATAAAACCCGATGATAAAACGCTTCCACCTGAGTCAATGACCGGGCCAGGCGAACAGCACCCTTTATCTC
>JAQUGU010000220.1 GCA_028683995.1 Syntrophomonadaceae bacterium
GCTGTTTGGGCGCTGGTTGGGCTCTGCTATGGTTTTCCTGTTCGTAGTTTATGCGGTGTTTTTTCAATCTACGGTGGTACGACTATTTACTGAAATAACTATAGCCTTTCTTCTACCCCGTACTCCGGCTCCGGTTGTTACTTTAATGGTAGTCCTGGGAGCGGTTTATATAATTAATAAAGGCGCCCGGGTGGTAGCCCGGGTAAACGAGGTGCTGTTTTGGATAATTCTACCCCTGCTGTTTATAGTAATGGCACCTCTGGTAAACGCCGATTATACTGAGATTCTGCCAGTGGGAGAAGCCGGGGTTAAGGCTGTAGCCCAGGGAGTTCTGTCCAGCACTAATGCTTACGCCGGGATGGAAGTTCTGCTGGTATTTTATTTTCTGGTCAAGAGCAAGGGCGAGATAATTAAGGCGGGGATACTGGGTTTAGGGTGGACTACCCTGGCTTACTTGATTGTGACCCTGGTATGTCTGCTGGTCTGGGGTAGTGAAACTATACAAGTAATAAACTGGCCGATGCTTACTCTATTGAAAACTATAAAATTTCCGGTATTGGAAAGGCCGGAGCTTTTTCTATTGGCAGTATGGATGGGCGTGGGCATCCGTCCGACTATGAACATGGGGTTCGCTGCGGCCTACTCCTTAAGTGAAGTACTACATGTAGAACGGGATAAATATTTTCACCGGGTGGTAATATTTATCGCGGTGCTCATTTATATCCTGGCCCTGCTGCCTCCCAATTTAATAGTTGCTTTTAAATGGGCCCAATATGCTGGCTATACTTCCCTGCTGGCCGGGTTGTTATACCCCTTGCTTATGCTGGTAATCGCAGTTATCAGGGGAAAGGAGGCCCCAAGTGGCTAAAAAAGGATTCTTGATAATTATTATATTTTTACTTTTGCACCTGTGTGGATGCTGGGATTCCCAGGATCTGGAGGAGCTATCCTTTCCACTGGCGGCAGCATATGATGTCCATTCACCCGGTAGTGCTGACCCCTCCGACCCGCCTGCTCAACCTGGTAATAAGCTGGTGGATTTAACCACCCTGGTGCCTAACCTGGCTCCCAAAACCAAACTTCCGGTAAATGTTGAAACCCATTCCGGGGTTACCATAGCCGATGCCCGTCAGAGGCGGGGGCTTACTGATGCCGATACCTATGTAACCGGAATGAATCAGATAATAATAATCGGTGAAGAGCTAGCCCGGTGTGGCTTAAACCCCTATATGGATTCGCTGCTGCGGGATCCGACTATTCCTGACTCTATGTATTTTAGCGTAGCTGCCGGGCGGGGTGAGGATATTCTTAAAACCCCGATAAAAAACTATAGTAATATGGGAAACTTCCTGGTCGCCTTATTCAAGGGCATACAACAGAGAACTTTTATACCAGCTACCCAACTGGGAGAGTTTTATCGTTACCAGAGTACAGGCAAAAACCCGGTAGCCCCGATTTTGGAACGCAAAGGGGAACGGGTGATTATAAGCGGTGTAGCCGTGTTTAAAAAAGACCGAATGGTAAAAAAACTGACTGTAGAAGAAGGTCATGATCTGGTGCTGCTACGCGGTTTAAAAGGAAGAAGTTATCTGCCCTTCAGTAAAAAGGCAAGTGAAACTTACCACCGGGGAGCGGTATTAGTTAGAAACAGCAGGAAAGTGCAGTATAATCAAAATCAGCAGGGACACAACTTTATCATAACCGTGAAACTGGAGGGAAGTCTGGAGGAACACAGCCATCAAGCCCCGATAACGGAAGAACACTTGCAAGAAATCGAAAAAACTATAGAGCAGCAGGTGAAAACTCAGTGCGAAACATTTATTAATATGATGCAGGAAGAAATAAAAGTTGATTGTATTGATATATCTAAATATGCCCTGGCCAAAACCCGTCGTGCCCTGGAAAAAGAGATAGATAATCCTGAATTCATCCAGAATGCCAATATTCAGGTAAAGGTCAAGGTACATCTGGAGAACACCGGCGAATCCAGGTGATAATAATTAAAAATTACCGGGTTCCATGTCTATTGATGTGGTCGAATGCATAGTTATTACTTTTGCATATCGGTTTTAAAGTTGTTTTAGTTTGCTGGAGATTAATACAGGCGTATAGTTATCCCTGCTTTTTATACCCAGACTAATAAAGTAGGGGGAGTCTTCCCTAACTTCCCAATCATAACTTCCTGCCGATTTTTTAACCGGCACTTCCTGGTAGGAATCTTCACCCTGGTGTAAACGTAGTACCAGTTGTTTTTCACTATCCACCTGTTTTAATATCTCCTGCCATTTCTCCTGTCTGAGATGCCAGTAAGCTCGCAAATGACCGGATTCCGCAGGTATTAGTTTTATACTATCACCAGGTAAGTAAAATTCTCCTGTTTCCAGGTATTTAAATAATTCCTGAGCCGACTCAAAAGCAAATCCCCTGTCAGGTACTCTAACTCGCCGCTCCCGTCGGGGAGTTAGCGAAGAAAGTACCCAGTAAAGCATTAGCAGCAGGACTACAGTAAGTAGTATTATATACAGCAATGGTGACATAGCATCTAACCTCCTGATTGAGAAGCGGGAAGTGGGAAGTGGGAAGTGGGAAGTTGGAGGTGAGAATCTTCCCCCGACCTTCTCCAATAAACCCCTTACGCCTCACTTAATTCCATTTTAATCCCGCACCAATCCCTGTAGGGGCGAACCCGTGTGTTCGTCCTGGGTCTGCAATTTTGGTACTATTATAGGCAGCCCCCGGGGTTTTCTGGTCGGCCGGGCAGACACATGGGTCTGCCCCTACAATTTCCACTCCTTAGGCCTCACTTTAAACAATTAATCTAATAATTAATCCAGGGTTTTTTATGAGAGAATGTGTTAGCGGTGTTTATTTCCCTAATGTTTCCGCGCAATCCGCGTCAATTTCCTCATCCGTTTACTTACATAGTATTTCCCATTACCGGTATTTATAACATCGGTCATCCGCATAGTTGTGCGATGATTGGCCTTTCGGTGTATAATTGTAAAGATGAGGGAGGCCGATATATGGAACAGGTGGAAAAGCCGCGTTGGGGCTTGTTGGAGATAGTTGCGGTATTTATAGGAATTATGATGGCCGGGATGTTGTTTGCCCGATATAGCGATGCGGTAAAATCCTGGTTGGCAGCGTCGGGGATTGGTGATACCACTCTGGCTCTTTTTACAGTGGCCTATGTTTTTCAATTCATTGTTACCGTATTGCTGGTTCTGCT
>JAQUGU010000018.1:0-11608 GCA_028683995.1 Syntrophomonadaceae bacterium
AAACAATCCCCTGGAAAGCAATTTTGACCGGGCGATACTGGTAGCCAGCATGAACGCCATATGCTGTTACCTGGGCCTAATTGAGAAAACCATCCATTGCCATGATGACCAGCCGGAGCAATGTGCCCGGGAATTGGTTGAATATATTAAGGCGGAGTTTGGTAACCCGCGGGTAGCACTTATCGGATACCAACCAGCTATGTTGGAGAAACTGACCGGATCGTTTTCCCTGCGAGTGGTGGATTTGGACCCTGATAATATAGGGAAAATTAAATCGGGAGTGCAGGTTGAAGGATATGAAGCAACCGATGAAATATTGGAATGGTGTGATGTTATTGTGGCCACCGGCAGCACCGTGGTGAACTCTACCATTACTGATTACTGCAAACAGAAACCAACCCTTTTCTTCGGAACCACCGGAGCCGCTGCCTGTCATATCATGGGCTTGCAACGTTTCTGTGCCCTGGGCGGATAAATCCAGAAGAAAATTTAACCTTAAAACAAAAACTATAGCTACAAATAGTTCGCAAAATAAGTCCGGGGACAGTGATATGCTCCCCTAAAGGTAGACAGATTAAATAATAAAAACTTTCTACCAGAAAGGGGAGCATATTCATGTCTAAAATGAACCGATATAGTGCAGCAGAAAAACTAGTTATTTTGAAGGAACTTGAAATGGGTCAGGCTTCAGCTGTAAGTATTGCCCGGAAATATGATATTGATATAACAACCTTAACCAACTGGCGTCATCGTTATGAACTGTACGGATATGATGGATTAAAGGTTCGAACATATAATAAAAGCTATTCAGCGGAGCTTAAACTTCAAGCGGTCCAGGACTATCTTTCAGGAAAGTATTCACAGTATGAAATCATAGATAAGTATAATATTGCCAGTCGCACACAGCTCGGAAACTGGATTAAGAAGTATAATAGTCATAGCAGCTTAAAATCCCATGAAAGTAGAGGAGAATGCACTATGACTAAGGCACGATCCACTAGTTGGAAAGAACGAATTGATATTGTTCTATATTGCCTCTCTAACAACCGTAATTACCGGAGTACTTCAGAAAAATATCAGGTTTCATACCAGCAGGTTCGCCAATGGGTAAAGAAGTATGAAGATGGAGGAGAAGATGCTTTAAAAGATGGCCGGGGGCGTAAAAAAGCACCTGAAGAACTAAATGAAGCTGATCGGCAGAAGTTGGCTATGAAAAAACTCGAATACGAAAATGAGCGACTCAGAGCAGAGAATGCCTTGTTAAAAAAATTGCAGGAACTCGAAGGGGGGCGATTTTAAGCCAGGTACGGCATGAAAAAATCTATTTAGCTATACAAACCGTACATAAAGAAGACCATTTTACTATAAGTTTACTGTGTCAAATAGCAGGAATACAACGTTCGAGCTATTACAAATGGTTAAAACGCAAAGTCAGTCCCCGTGAGCAAAAAAACCAACAACTTATTGAAGCTATAATTTTGCTATACGAGAAGGTTGAAGGCATTTATGGTTATCGCCGATTAACCGACAACTTGAGACGGCAAACAGGTCAGTCAATTAACCATAAACGGGTGTACCGCCTTATGAAGTTGGCTGGAATAAAAGCGGTTATTCGCAGGAAGAAAAAGAAATATGTTAAGTCAACTCCAGAGCAAATTGCTGAGAATCTCTTAAACCGTAAGTTCACTGCAAAAGAATCAAATGAGAAATGGTTAACCGACGTAACGGAACTTAAATATGGAAATGGTCAGAAGGCCTATCTCAGTGCAATTATGGATTTGCATGATAAATCCATTGTCTCCTATGTTTTAGACCATTCAAATAATAACAACCTTGTTTTCCGTACCTTGGACCTGGCATTACAAGTTGCACCCGACAGTACACCTTTGATTCATAGCGACCGTGGCTTTCAATATACCTCGTGGGGCTTTAAAAGAAGGCTAGAAGCCAACGGCCTAACCCAGAGCATGTCACGTGTTGGTAAGTGTATTGACAACGGCCCAATGGAAGGATTCTGGGGAATACTCAAATGCGAGAAATATTACCTACATAAATACCAAACCTTTGAAGCTCTTAAGAAAGACATTGATGACTACATCTATTTTTACAATAACGAAAGATTACAGAAAAAATTAAACAGCCTCAGTCCGATAGAATTCCGAACCAAGGCTGCTTAAATAATTTATTTTATTTGTTGTGTCTACTTGACAGGGTGCAGTTCACTGTCCCCGGACTTATTTATGGTTAGGAGGTATGTTTTACCGGCACTATGCTATAATTTATAAAGTACTTTTGGGGAGATGAGATGTTTGACGTTTTTACATTCCATATTGTTGGGTGCGGTTCAAGGTCTTACTGAGTTCCTGCCAGTAAGTAGTTCTGGTCATCTGGTTATTTTTCAGCACATCCTGGGTGTACAGGAATCCCCCTTAACTTTTGATGTAATGCTTCATATGGGTACCCTTCTGGCTGTTTTTGTAGCCTTTTGGGAGGATATCGTAAACATTCTAAAAAAGCCTTTTACCCGCCTGACCTATTTAATAGTAGTTGGATGTATCCCTGCTGCTGTGGCCGGGTATCTGGTTGCCCCTGTAATTGAAAAAGCCTTTGAGTCATTACTGGTGGTTGGATTGGGACTTATTTTTACCGGGTTGGCCTTGCGCTTTTCGGAAAAATGGTATCGGCAAAGGATAGGTATCAAGGATATACCTAATACCAGCTATAAGGATGTCCTTCTAATAGGGTTATTACAGGCACTGGCTATTGTTCCGGGAATATCAAGATCTGGTTCCACTATAGCTGCAGGCCTCTTTGTTGGAATGGAACGAGAACTGGCTGCCCGTTTTTCATTTTTGCTTTCAATACCGGTAATACTGGGGGCGGGGATTTTTGAATTAAGTGATGTAAGCAGCACCGCCTGGGCTCAGAATTTAGTACCCTATACGGTGGGGACACTGGTTGCTGCCTTATTTGGTTACCTGGCGATTAAAATTGTAATGCGGCTGGTGCGGCATGGAAAACTATCGGTATTTTCCTATTATTGCTGGGCAGTGGCACTGCTGACCCTGGGATATTATTATTTTGTTTAAGGTCGGCCGGGCAGGATTTTTCCATAGATGAGCGAGGTTTTAACATAAATGTAATTGGCTACCAATAAATAGCAAACGAAAGGTAGAGTAGATGGGAACAAAAAAGAAAGCCGGTAAAAATAGTGCTGGCTCTAACAAGGTGGACAAGTCCTTACGTCCCTCCAGCACAACAGCCAAAGAAGACGCCCGGTTATTGAAACAAAAGGAAAAGTTTGATGTTCTAAGGGCAGAGATTATCTCAATTGTTCTTTTTATGTTGGCCGTGTTTACCTATATCTGTGTAAGCCAGTTACAAGGATTAGCAGGGAATGAACAATTTGTTGGCTTACTAGGTTCCGGTATTATGAAAGGCCTGCAATTACTACTGGGAGACGGTGCTTTTATCGCTTCATTCTATCTATTACTATGGTCTATACATATTGGGGTTCTAAAGAAATACTGGTCCAGCCGTATGTGGGGAATAACTTTACTGGCTCTGGTTTTTGTTATAGAAATAAGTATTTATCATATCCCAGGTGGTCTCAATGCTCTGGAAGCCGGGTCTAAAGGTATGGGTGGAGGTTACATTGGGGGTAGTCTGGCCTATGCTCTGGTCAGGTTACTGGGTAATGTTGGTACCATTATCTTTTTACTCCTGGGAGTGCTGGTTGCGCTGGTACAGATTATTGATAAACCACTGGGGCAAATTTTTAACACTAGTAGTTTAATTGCCAAAAAAATATGGACCAGGGTTTATCCACTGCTGTTTGAAGATGAAGAAGAGCCAGCATCACCGACTGCACCCAAAAAGGAGCCGGTAATAATAGACAGCCATGAACAACCTCGCCTACCGTCTTTTGAGGAATTGTATTTACAGCCTGATATCCCATTGGAAACTGCTGCAGGTAAAGAGGAACTAAAAGAAGAACCGATTCCAAGCGAAGCCAGGAAGGGCAGTTTAAGGTTGGTTTTGTCTGCCCAGGAGGAAGAAAGCGAAACCGAATACCAGAAGCCCCCTCTGGAGCTATTGAGTAATGTCAGTAGTGAGCGTAAGATTGATAAGAAAAATATAAAGGAAAGTATATCGGTTATGGAGGAGACTTTCGCTAATTTCGGTATAGGGGTGAAGGTTAATCAGGTTAGTTGTGGGCCAGCGGTAACCAGGTATGAAATGTCCCCGGCACCAGGGGTAAAAATAAGTCGTATAATTAGTTTGGCTGATGATTTACAGCTTAATCTGGCTGCACCGGGAATAAGGATAGAAGCGCCTATCCCGGGCAAATCGGCTATAGGTATAGAAGTGCCTAATAATAAAATATTAAGTGTGGGATTAAGGAATCTGATAAGCTCTCCGTCTTTTAGCAAACTTAACAGCCCCCTGGCTTTTGCTCTGGGAGAGGATATATCTGGTACTGTGGTCGTTGCCCGCCTAAATGATATGCCCCATTTATTAATTGCCGGATCTACCGGGTCGGGAAAAAGCGTTTGTCTGAATAGTATCATTATGAGTTTTTTGTATAATACCACTCCCAGCGAAATGAAGATGGTCTTCATAGACCCTAAAATGGTTGAGTTAACGGTATATAATGGGATTCCCCATCTGCTTACTCCGGTGGTTACAGACCCGCGCAAAGCTTCAGTAGTACTGAGGTGGATGGTTAGTGAGATGGAAAAACGCTATAAGCTGTTTTCCGAACGAGGAGTTCGGGATATTCAAAGGTATAATTTATCAGCGCAGGATAAACTGCCTTACATAGTTATTGTCATCGATGAACTGGCTGATTTGATGATGGTTTCTCCGGTGGAAGTGGAAGACTCGATATGTCGCCTGGCCCAGATGGCCAGAGCTGCAGGAATGCACCTGATAGTAGCTACTCAGCGCCCTTCAGTAGATGTAGTTACCGGTATAATTAAGGCCAACATACCTTCGCGCATAGCTTTTGCGGTTTCTTCCCAGGCTGATTCCAGGACTATTTTAGACTCAGCCGGAGCTGAAAAATTACTGGGGAAAGGCGATATGCTATTTTTCCCAGTAGGTGCAATCAAGCCTTACCGCATTCAAGGAGCCTTTGTTTCTGATAGTGACATTGAAGCAAGCGTTAATTTTATCAAAGAGCAATTTGTTGGTCAGGAAGAGCCGGAGCCACCCCGGGAGCTGGAATTATCTTTTCAGGAAGCCGAGAATGACTGGGGAGATGACCTTTTTTGGGATGCGGTAAATGTTTTTGTGGATAGTAAAAAGGCATCGGTGTCGCTACTACAACGTAGACTGCGCATAGGTTACGCCCGGGCTGCGCGATTGGTAGATTTAATGGAGGAGCGGGGAATTGTTTCAGAGATGGACAATAATAAAAAGAGGGAAATTCTTATTAATAGTGAGCAGCTAGAAAAGCTATACGCTAAAAATAAACTATGTTAGTATGATGTGTATAGAGAACCAGTGGCTTTATTAAGGATATTTTAATTGCACACCAAATTTTTATGATATCGCGCCAGGGTAAGTGCATAAAAGGGAGATATAAATGAGGCTTACCTTACGGGAAAGGGAAATATTTGAAGTACTAAAAAAAGAACCTCTAATTTCACAAGATGAACTAGCCCGTCGTTTTGGCATTACCCGCTCATCAATAGCTGTACATATATCTAATTTGATGAAAAAAGGAGTTATTCTAGGCAAGGGGTATGTTATCAACGAAGCAGCATCAGCCGTGGTGGTCGGAGAAAGTTGTATTAATATAGATGTGCAGGGAGAAGATGAGAATACCGTTATTAACGTTGATTTTGGCGGTTTTGCGGTTGAGTTTAGCCGAGTCTTGTCCAATTTGGGCGTAAATGTTAAAGTAATAACGGTTACTGGTAATGATAATATTAGTGACGCAATAATAAGCAAGCTCAGGGAAAGGGAAATCGATACTAGTAGTATTTATCGTCATGCCCGGAAAAGAAGTTGCCGTCGAATTTCCATAAACAATGTTAGCACCTATGAGGAATGCTATAGTTGGAATGATTACCAAAAGGCGGTTAGTTTAAGCGAATGGGTAGTTCTTAATTGCGAATGGTTATGTGTTGACCCTCAATTCCAAGAAAAAATGATTAAGAAGCTATCTGGTAAGGAAGATGAAAAACTTCCGTACTTATCTACATACAGGATTATGCAATCCCCAGAAGATATTCCTGAATACTTATGGAATTATTCTACTGTGGTTCTCGGGGTTAAGAGTGACAGCCTTGACTGGTATGCTCAAAAGGTGAGAGCATTATCCGAACATCAGAATTGGATTTTAACCGATGGAAGTAGCCGGGTTATTTATTTTCAAGATAAGAAAGCAACAGATGTACTTTTATTGCCCAACCAGATTTTCACTATTGAAAACCGATTACCATTCTTGTTAGCTGGTTTAATTTATGGGCTATCGAGCGGTTACCCACTCCGGCAGGCCATTAGGATTAGTATAGGAGCGGCTGCCGGTGAATAAGTCCTAGTACCCTTTTAGGGTTGGGGGTGAGTATATTGAGTTTTGGAGGAAAGTTAAGGGAAGTTCGGGAAGCTATGGGCTATTCCCTTGATTATATAGAAGAAGAAACGAAAATCAGGAAGCTCTATATTGATGCTCTGGAGCAGGAAACATTTGAGGTTCTTCCTCCCAGGGTATATGCTACTGGTTTTGTTCGCAGGTATTGCAAGTTGTTGGGTCTTAATTCTGATGAAATGGTAGAGGAATTTCAAAGCCTGGCCTATACGCATGAGTCGCTCCATGATGTGGCGGCACCGATAAAGCAGAAAGAAGTGGATATTGGTTTTCATATACCCTTTCGCAATATATTGGCCGGTATTATTTTTTTAATCATTGCTATATGGGCAGGTAAACTGGTTCTGGGCTATATTACCGTGCACATTGACGTTCAGGATAAACAGGCTCCACCGAAGGTGGAGGAACCGGTAAACCCACCTGTAGCAGAAATTAAAAAAGCGTTGGTCTTGATAGAAGCCAACCAGGATTGCTGGCTAAATGTAGAGGTTGATGGTGAAACGGTATTTACTAAAACCCTCAAGGCGGGCGAAAAACAGGAGTTTGAAGGAAAGCAATCGGTTTATTTAAAAGCCGGTAATGCTGGAGGAATTGATATTACTTATAACGGTAAAAAGGTTGAACCTATAGGGGAACATGGTGAAGTAACAGAAACAGAGTTTAAAGCAAAGTCCTAGCTGGAACAGGAGTAACTCAAGTGGATATAGGTTTTATTAGTCTTGGATGTTCAAAAAATCGGGTTGATACGGAGATAATGATGGCGCTTTTAAGCAGCGCCGGACATAAGATAGTAAATTCGGTAGAACGGGCCGATGTGGTAATAATTAATACCTGCGGCTTTATTGGGGAAGCCAAGGAAGAAAGTATAAACACCATACTGGAAACGGCAGAACTTAAAGCGGGAGGCATATTACAGTATCTGGTGGCTACCGGATGTCTGTCCCAGAGATATGGAAAAGAATTATTCGATGAGATGCCTGAACTGGATGCGGTTATAGGCATCTCCTATTTTGTTGCTATAAATGATATTTTAACGGAGCTGGAAAATGGTGATAGAATCCTAAAAGTAGGGCCACCTCCAGATACCTTTATAGAAAAGGGGCCTCGAATTATTTCAACCCCGCCAGGTTCAGCATATCTAAAAATCGTTGAAGGATGTAATAACCACTGCAGCTATTGTGCTATACCATCTATAAAGGGAAAACTGCGATCGCGACCGCTGGCTGAACTGGTGAAAGAAGCTCATATCCTGGCCGGGCAAGGGATTAAGGAACTAGTTGTAATAGCCCAGGATACCGCCAACTATGGCTATGATTTGCAGGGGAAATACCTGTTACCGCAGTTACTAAAGGAGCTGCAGGATAAAGTCGATGGCATAGACTGGATAAGATTGCTTTACCTTCACCCGGCTCACATAAATGATGATATTATTAATAGCATAGCTTCCCTGAGTAAGGTTATCCCTTATTTAGATATTCCCATACAACATGTTTCCAGTAAAATATTGAAAATGATGAACCGCAAGCATGAACGGAATTATCTTGAAGCTTTAATTGACAAACTTAAAACAGAAATAGACGACCTGGTCTTACGAACTACAGTAATGCTCGGTTTCCCCGGAGAAGAGGAAGCAGATTTTGAAGAACTTTATCACTTTATTGAAAAGGTGGAGTTCGACTGGCTGGGCGCTTTTGCCTATAATTGTGAGGAAGGGACAGCAGCTGCCGGTCTGCCTCATCAAATTGAAGAGGCAGTAAAGAAGAACCGACTGGATACTATCCTGGAACTGCAGCAAAAGATTAGTCGTAAGAAAAATATAGCCCGTATCAATAGCAGCGAGAAAATCCTGGTTTCAGGACAGCTATCCTCCAATCTCTATATTGGAAGGGCTTATTTTCAAGCTCCTGAGGTAGATGGCATAACTCTAATAAAAAGCAGCAGTAAACTACCCCGGGGTGAGTTTACCCAGGTTCGCTTTGCCGGGGTTAGAAATTACGATATGATTGGAGAACTTATCGATGAACCTGCCCAATAAATTAACTATCTTAAGAATAATACTCATTCCCGTTTTCGTAGTATTGCTGTTGATTAATATACCCTATGGCGATTATTTTGCAGCTGCAATATTTATTGTGGCTGCCCTTACTGATAGCCTGGATGGTTACCTGGCCCGGCGCTGGAAGCAGGTAACCAGGCTGGGAATATTACTGGATCCTCTGGCCGACAAATTATTGATTACAGCAGCTTTAATCAGTCTGGTTCAGCTGGGGCGGATACCAGGGTGGATAGCCATAGTAATAGTAGGACGGGAATTTGCGGTTTCCGGTTTGAGGGCGATAAAGGCCGGGGACGGGATAGTTATTCCGGCAAGCATTTTAGGCAAACTAAAGACTCTAACCCAGGTCATTGCGGTTTTACTGGTAATTTTAGAAAAAACCTACCGCTCTATTACTACCTTGCCGGTAGGGCATTGGGCAATGTATATTGCAGTAGTTATAACTATAATATCAGGTGTGGAGTATTTTTATCGTTTTCGCAAAGAGTTGGAATAGCAAGCAATGGGGACGGTTCTTTTTGCTTGCTTGCGCAAAGTGCGCAAAAAGAGGGAGGAGGGGCGTTAAGCCCCTCCAAGTTATGTTAGTTATGTTAGGCTGTCCTGGGACAGCTGCGTTTGTAAGTCCTATCCATATTTACAACATTCAACAGGTTCTTTCTGAGCTCCTCGTTGTACTCTTCTACTGAGAGTCGGTAGTCAGTGTTACCAGTACTGTAGATGTCATCCAAAGACTCCAGGTAAACTTTGCTCCAGTCATATTCCTCCGGGGCTGATTCCTGACAAAAAGCCTTCCGCCATGTCTCATTTGTTTCCTCCATAGTCAGAGGTTCTACACTAAAGTCTACGCCGATTTGCTCCATATAACGTTCGTGCCAATTAGAATAAATTTTGTTGCGATATGCTGCTGTAGCCATTCATGATCACCTCTTTTCCCTTGTGATAGTTACTACATTCACAATCCTTGGTTATATTATAGCACGTAAGAAATACAAATAAAGCCCCGAATCGACAAAAGTCATTATTTGTTCGCAAATTACCATAATTTTGTCTTAATCTGCACTTTGCTCCTATGCTATAATGACCGGAGGAGGGTTGTAGGAATATGATGAAAAACAGTGAATTTAAAATAATTACCGCTATGATATCACTTATTCTGACTTTGGCATTATTGCTGGGCGGCTACAACCTGTATAACAAATATATGGTAGAAAAACCATTAACTACACAGTTAGCTGCCATGCCTTCCGTTAAAAGCGCAAAAATTACCAAAGTTAATAAAGTATATTTAATTCAGCTTAAACTGGAGCGGGTTAATAATATACAGGAAAGTTATAGCGAAATCGAGTCTAAGATTAGTTCGAGCATCAAAAACGATAATTATAAGATCGAGATTCAGGATGCAGGAAGTGAGGAACTAGCCGAATTATTTAATGAGTTCCAGCCTGCGCTGTACCAGGGCTTATCCCAACAACAGTATTTATGGTTGGAAGAGCAATTGCAGCAGTGCAGCAGTAACAAGGGTGTAGAATTCCGCTTGTTTGTGGATGACAAGCGCGTTTATCTCCAGCTGGAAGACGCCGGCTCGTACCTATACAAAACATTTGCTATAGCACAAACCGAGACCAAAGGAGGGGGGGGAAGTTGAAAGAAGTTACACTAGGTTTTGGCCTGGCAATTGTAATATTTATGGCCATTATCGGCCTTAACGTAATACCGGTGGTATTGATTGTTTTGCTTTGTGTCTTTTTTTATTTCTTTATGCTCAACCAGGGGTCTATAAGATTTGAAGAAATGGGAGCGGGCGCCAGGAAGGAGCGGATAGACTTTGGGGATATCGGAGGCCAGGATAGCGCGGTAAATGAACTGAAGGAAGCACTGCAGTTTGTAGTCAAACCCGAGGCTATTTACCATATGGGTATTCGACCCCTCAGAGGAGTGCTCCTGGTTGGTCCCCCCGGCACCGGCAAGACGCTTATGGCTAAGGCTGCTGCCGGTTATACCGGTTCTGCTTTTATGGCCGCTTCGGGCAGTGAGTTTATTGAAATATATGCCGGAGTAGGTGCTAAACGGATAAGAAAACTGTTTAATGACGCCAGAAAAAAGGCACAAAAGGAAAAGAAGCGCAGTGCTATTATATTTATTGATGAACTCGATATACTTGGAGGCAAAAGAGGTTCCCACAGCAGTCATTTGGAATATGACCAGACACTGAATCAACTGCTGGTGGAAATGGATGGTATAAATGGTAACCAGGAGCCTTATGTTCTCCTGATAGGTGCAACTAACCGGTCCGATATGCTGGATCCGGCATTGCTGCGGCCTGGCCGTTTCGATCGCCAGGTTCAGGTAGGTCTGCCAGACAAGGGTGGGCGGAAAACTATACTGGATATCCACACCCGTAATAAACCAGTGAGTAATATGGAGGTCTTGGATGAGATAGCCCGGGCTACTTTTGGCTTTTCGGGTGCTCACCTGGAGAGCCTGGCTAATGAGGCAGCTATACTGGCATTACGGGAAGGCTCAAGTGCGATAGAAAACCAGCATTTTAGAGAGGCTATAGATAAGGTAATTATGGGGGAGAAATTGGATCGCCGGCCGACACCGGTAGAAATGGAGCGAATCAGTATCCATGAAAGTGGTCACGCACTGGTAAGTGAGATGCTGGAATCAGGGTCGGTTTCGTCTTTAACTATTATACCGCGGGGAAAGGCGCTGGGCTTCATGCGTAAGGCTCCCCAGGATGACCAGTACCTTTATACCAGGGATGAGCTGGACAAACAGATTATGGTTATGCTGGCTGGAGCTCTGGCTGAAGAAATCAAGTATGGTAATCGAAGTACAGGGGCCAGAAACGATTTTAGTCAGGCCTGGAAGGTGTCACGGGAGATAGTAGAAACTGGTTTATCTTCACTGGGCATTATCGGTGGGGATGACATACCTGGAGAAGTTTTATA
>JAQUGU010000018.1:11708-13562 GCA_028683995.1 Syntrophomonadaceae bacterium
GGAGTGTGAAAGCAATGTTACATGCCTGTATCATATCTACTGGAACTGAGCTTTTATTGGGATCAACCATAGATAGTAACTGTAATTTTCTTTCGCAGAAGCTCTGCGACCTGGGGGTACGGGTTATCGCCAGGTTTACCGTGGGTGATAACCGCGAGCAGATTAGCAACGCATTTAACAATGCTCTTAAACTGGCTGATCTGGTTATATGTAGTGGGGGATTAGGTCCTACCCTCGACGATCTTACCAAAGAAATAGCCTGTGAAGTAGCTGGTTGCCAAATGGAACTGGTGGAGGAAGAAGTTAAGCATCTGCAAGAGTATTTTGCCCGCCGTAAACGAAAGATGCCGGAAGCTAATTTAAAACAGGCATTGTTTCCACCGGAAGCCATAATCCTTAAAAATTCAAAAGGGACAGCACCGGGAATGTACCTCAAGAAAGATGGTAAAGTGCTGGTACTGCTTCCTGGACCGCCACGGGAGATGCAGGCTATCTATCTGCAAGAAGTGGAAGCACTGCTGGAAAGAGATTTTTGCCTGGATGATAAACAGTCAGCCAGTTGTACTATTAAGGTCATGGGACCAGGTGAATCTCAGGTAGATGAAATGTTAATGGATATTATAAATGAACCTCGGGGTTGCAGTTTGGCTTTGCTGGCTCAAGATGGAGAAGTTCACATTAAACTTACTGCAGAGGGCGAGAATGCTGAACATAGTAAGCAGATATTGAGGGAAATCTCACGGCGGATTGAAAATAATATGGACAGATATGTGTTTGGCCATGATGAAGAAAGCCTGTCCGGGGTGGTAGCAAAATTACTAGTTAATACAGGAAAAAGATTAGCTGTTGCCGAATCATGTAGTGGTGGATTACTGGCGCAGATGATTACTGAGTTACCAGGCAGTTCCAGGTACTTCTGGGGTTCAGTAACTTCCTACAGCAATGACGCCAAGGTCAAATTGCTGGGGGTAAAGGAAGAAACATTAGCAAGCTACGGTGCGGTTAGCCCGGAGACAGCAGAAGAAATGGCCCGGGGCATACTAAGAAAATCAGGATGCGATTTTAGTCTGGCTATTACTGGAATTGCAGGACCGGATGGGGGTACAAAGGAGAAACCGGTCGGGCTGGTCTATATTGCCCTGGCGGCCAAAGAGGATTGCATAGTTAAGGAAATGCACTTTGCTGGGGCCCGGGAAGGAATACGTATATTGTCAGCTAAAACCGCACTGGATATGTTAAGACGGCAGCTACAATATGGAGGCATTTAATAGTGAGGATTTTTATAGCGATACCGGTACCAAAAGAAATTAAGGAACAGGCCTTGCAGATAAAGGCGGAATTGGACCAGCTTAAGCCTGATATTAAATGGGTAGAATACGAGAATTATCATATTACACTTAAGTTTTTGGGTGAAGTTAATGAAGGGCAACTTAATGAAATTAAAACTAAGCTGTTAATGGTGGCTCAGGCCTGTCCAGTATTTAACTTTAAAACTACTGGAATTGGTTTCTTTCCAAATAAAAATAGACCCCGGGTAATGTGGTTAGGGGTTAAAGGAGAAATGAACAGGGCGCAATTTTTAGGCGAAAGAGTTGATACATATTTGGGAGAACTGGGCTTTGAAGCAGAGAAAAAACGTAGTTTTCATCTAACTCTGGGCCGGATACGCTCAGAGCGAAACATTGATGAAATGGTATCAACTACTAGCAATATAAATAATGGACTAGGAAGTTATGACTTACCAGTTAAAGAATTTTTCCTGATGGAAAGTCGTCTTTCATCTGCCGGCCCCCAGTATTTAGTGTTGCAAAAGTACGATTTACAGGGATGAGGTAAGGGGTTTAATCCGCGTCT
>JAQUGU010000221.1 GCA_028683995.1 Syntrophomonadaceae bacterium
CCACCCCTATAAGTTTTACCTCTTCCTTTAGAAATGGGTGGAATATGCCGATGGCATTACTTCCTCCACCTACGCAGGCTAATATATAGGAAGGAAGTCGGCCTTCCAGATTCTTAAACTGTTCTTTCACTTCCCGCCCGATAACGGACTGAAAATCACGTACCATCATTGGATAAGGATGCGGTCCTACCGCTGAGCCAATCAGCATATGGGAGTACTCAAAACTCTGGATAAAATCACGAAAGGCTTCATTGGTAGCATCTTTTAGAGTCTCGCTGCCTTTACTAACCTCTTTAACCTCGGCTCCCAGCATCCGCATACGAAAAACATTGAGCCGTTGTCTTTGCATATCCCGGGCACCCATATAAACGGTACATTTCATTCCCAAAACTGCTGCTGCGGTAGCCGTTGCTACCCCATGCTGTCCTGCCCCGGTTTCCGCAATCAAGCGCTCCTTCCCCATCCTTTTAGCCAGTAAAGCCTGCCCCAGGGTATTGTTTATCTTGTGAGAACCAGTATGATTGAGGTCTTCCCGTTTAAGATATATGCGGTCTCCCAACTCCCGGCTTAGCCGCTCGCACAAATACAGGGGTGATTCCCGGCCTACATAGTTTTTCAGGTAATAAGCCAGTTCTTCTTGGAATTCAGGGTCAGCTGTCAATTGCCTGTAGGCCTGTTCTATCTTATCCAGGGCCGGTATAAGGGTTTCCGGAACGAACCTGCCGCCATAGCGTCCGTAGTAACCTTTTTCATTGAGATACACTAGTATCTGCCTCCTTCACTTCTCTAATAAATGCTTCTATTAATAAGGGGTCTTTGCCACCCCGGGGATATTCCACTCCACTGGAAACATCTACGGCCAGCGGTCTTAATCTTCGTATAGCCCTTCTCACATTGCCGGTATTAAGCCCGCCCGCCAGAATAAACCTGATTTCCCGGGGAAGTCCCTCCAACCATTCCCAGTTAAAGGTTTGACCACTGCCTCCCCGAACCGAGGTACTAAAGGTATCAAATAGATAAATGTAAGGTCGCCATCGCCGGAAGTACTCGGGATCAGGGGACCCGGTTAGGGAAAAGCTTTTTATAACCGGTATCTTTAACTCATCCAAATATTCAGGGGGTTCATCCCCATGTAATTGCACCATATCCAACCGGCACAGCCCGGCTATACGCTCTACTTCTTCCAGCTTTTCATTAACAAATACCCCGATTTTTATAATGTTGCTATTAAGGGAACGGTTAATGGCTGCCGCCTCTTCTACCTCTATACGGCGCAGGGAAGGAGCAAATACCTCCCCTATGGCCCAGGCACCATGGCTCAGGGCACAAACCGCTTCCTCTGTATTTTTGATTCCGCATATCTTAACCAGGGTCATGACTGTTTTCCCTCCCATGGTAGACAAATTAGACGCGGTTTTTTGACACTGAAAACACTGATCGATTATGAACTACACTGAAGGGTGACAGGGGACGGTTCCTGTGTCACCCCAGTCCCCTGTCACCCCAAAATAGATACCGGGTTGTTAGGTTTTAGTTTATGTTTTTATAAAAAGTCAGTGTCCTTCATAGTTTTTCAGTGTATTCAGTGTCTAAATCAACTCCCAATAGTTCCCGCAGTTTTTCTCCAGGGTCGGGGGCGGTGACCAGGGCCTCTCCTATCAGGACGGCATTATAGCCGTGCTCCTTAAGCAGCAGGATATCCTGCCGGGTCTTGATACCGCTCTCACTCACTTTGATAAACGATTGCGGGATTTGCTCCGCCAGCTCCAAGCTTCGACCGATGTCTACCGAGAAATCTTTCAGGTTGCGGTTATTGACCCCCAGCATTTTAACGGGCAGGTCAATAGCCTTTTGCAACTCCTCCCGGTCATGTACCTCCAGCAGCACTTCTATGCCCAGTTCCCGGCTCTTTTCACTTAAAGCCAGCAGTCTGGGGTAATCGTGCATCGCGGCTATAAGCAGTACTATATCCGCCTGCAGTAAGACGGTTTCATAAAGTTGTATTTCATCGATAATAAAGTCTTTGCGTAAAACCGGTAAGCCCGATTTTTCTTTTACCTGGGGAAGCAGTTCTTGCTGACCCTGAAAAAACTGGCTATCAGTAATATAGGAAATAGCAGTTGCTCCATTTTCCCGGTAGCATTTAGCCAATTGCAGGACATCCAGTTCATTAGCCAGTATCCCTTTTACCGGGGAAGCCTTCTTGACTTCCGCAATTACTGCCATGCTATTAAAGCCACTTCTAAAGGCTTTTTCAACATCCAGGGGGTGCCGACAGGGGGTTATATCCTCTACATTTAGTCGGTTTTTTAACTCCTGCACTTCCTGCTGCTTAACCCTGATTATCTGCTCTAACATGGTATCACCCGATCGCGGCTATAGCTGATCATAGCCTGCAGGGTAGCCTGGCTTTTCCCGGAATCTATAGCTTCAGCAGCAATAAGCATTCCTTCCTCCATATCCCGGGCCCGACCTGCTGCCATCAGTGCGGCAGCGGCATTCAGGACTACCACCTGGCGATAAGGACCGGGCATTCCTGCAAATATATTCCGAGTAATTCTGGCATTACTTTCTTTATCTCCACCCCGAATAGCTTCCAGCCCTAAAGGCGCCATGCCTAGCGTGGTAGGATGGATATTATAGGTTTGCTGCTGCTCTAATCCGGCATCAAAAACCCGAGTAATACCAATAGGGCTTATTTCATCCATACCATTTTCCGCACATACTACCAGAGCCCGTTTCCGGCCCAGTTGCAGTAAAGTCTGGCCAACCGCCTCCTGCAGGTTGGCATCCGCTATACCCATAACTTGATAAGCCAAAGGATAAGGATTAAGCAACGGACCCAGGAAATTAAAAATAGTAGCTACTCCAATTCCTCGCCGCAGCGGTCCCAGTTGCTTCAAAATGGGATGGTAATTAGGGGCAAATAAAAAGGTAATTCCGACCTTATCCAGCATCCGGTGAGCTTCGTCAGGACTAAGTTGAATGTTTACCCCCAGCGCTTCCAGCAAATCAGCACTACCCACCTTACCGGTGACGGCCCGGTTGCCGTGTTTGGCAACCGCGACCCCACAGCTGGCCACTACCAGGGCAGCAGCAGTGGATATATTGAAGGTCCCCAGACCATCTCCCCCGGTGCCACAGGTGTCTATTAGTTCCAAATCACTATCCATGGTGATTGCTTCTTCAAACAGGGCCTGAACGAAACCAC
>JAQUGU010000222.1 GCA_028683995.1 Syntrophomonadaceae bacterium
GGAAATCCATCGAAGAGCAAAAGCTGGAACAGGTGGTAGTAGCATCCTGCTCACCCCGCATGCACGAAAAGACATTTCGTAGAGCCGTCGAAGCAGGAGGCATTAACCCCTATTTATTTGAGATGGTTAACATTCGGGAACAGGATTCCTGGGTGCATCCAGATCGGGAACAGGCTACTCGCAAGGCTATAGACCTGGTTAAAATGGGGGTTAGCAAAGTTTTGCGCAATCAGCCCCTGCAGATCTCCACCATTCCCGTTACCAGGAAGGCCCTGGTAATAGGAGGCGGCATAGCGGGAATGCAGGCAGCATTAGACATTGCCGAAGGTGGCTACCAGGTAATACTGGTGGAAAGGGAGGCCAGTATTGGGGGTAAAATGACCCAACTGGATAAGACCTTTCCCACCATGGACTGCGCCGCCTGAATAGGCACCCCCAAGATGGTTGCTGTGGCGCAGCACCCTAACATTGAACTTATAACCTATGCTGAGGTAACCAGGGTTACCGGTTATATTGGCAATTTTAACGTAACTGTCAAGAAAAAACCCAAATATGTGGACTGGGATCTCTGTACTGGCTGTGGTACCTGTATGGAAAAGTGTCCCACTAAAAAAATTAAAGACGAGTTTGAACTGGGTCTGGGACTGCGAACCTCAATTCATAAGGTTTACCCCCAGGCGGTACCAGGCAAACCCTATATAGATGCAGAGCACTGTACTAAACTGACCAAAGGCAAGTGTGGTGTTTGCGAAAAGGTCTGTCCTACCAAGGCCATAAAATTTGATGATAAAGAAGAATTTGTAAATAAAGAAGTGGGAGCCATAGTAATGGCTACCGGTTATGACCAGTTTAACTGGGAAGAAGCTTACGGAGAATACGGCTACGGCAAATATCCGGACGTAATCAGCGGCTTACATTTTGAACGGCTGGTTAGTGCCGGAGGACCCACCGGAGGCAAAATTAGGCGGCCCTCAGATGGTAAAGAACCAAAAAGCGTAGCCTTTATCAAATGCGTAGGCTCAAGAGACGACACCAAAGGTAAAAGCTACTGTTCCCGGGCCTGCTGTATGTACACTGCCAAGCATGCTTATCAGGTAAAGGATAAAATAGCGGACAGTGAAGCCTATGTCTTTTATATGGACGTACGTACTGCGGGAAAGAACTACGAGGAATTTTACCAGCGTGCCCTTAATGCCGGGGCTCGGTATATCAGGGGGCGGGTAAGTAAAATCTACCCCCGGGGAGACCGATTGGTGTTAAAGTCAGAAGACACCCTGCTGGGTCGTCCGGTGGAAGTAGAAGCCGATATGGTGGTACTGGCTACTGCCATGGTTCCTGCTGTCGGGTCAGACGAGCTGGCTCGGACTATTGGTTTTTCCATGGATAAGGACGGTTTCTTCCAGGAAGCTCATCCCAAACTACAACCAGTGGAAACTTTTGCCGCCGGAGTATTCCTGGCCGGGACCTGCCAGGGACCCAAAGATATACCGGATACGGTAGCCCAGGCTGGTGCAGCTGCAGCCAAGGTTTTAGGATTGCTGGCCAAGACGGAGCTGGCTACTGAGCCTATGGTATCGGAAGTTGACATCAACAAATGCTCGGGTTGTGGGCTTTGTGTTCCTATTTGTCCATACAATGCCATATCCCTGGAGGAAATTCAGGAGCGGGGGCATCACGGGCCTATTAAGCGTAACGTAGCCGTGGTCAACAGCAGCCTTTGCCAGGGATGCGGAGCCTGTGTTCCGGCTTGCCGGACTGCAGCCTTGAATACCAAGGGCTTTACCGATGAACAACTGGTAGCGGAGGTGGATGCTTTATGTCTATAGAAAAAACAGGCTGGCAGCCCCGGATAATTGTTTTTGCCTGCAACTGGTGTACCTATGCGGCGGCTGACCTGGCTGGTTTAAACCATTTACAGTACCCGGCTGATGTCAGGATTATCCGCACCCCCTGTTCGGGCCGCATGGATCCCATGCTGGTAATGCGGGCCTTTAACCGGGGAGCAGACGGGGTACTATTATCCGGGTGACACCCGGGCGAATGCCACTATGGTAGTGGCAATTATTACAACCGCCGCCGCCACACGATTATGAAGAGCCTCTTAGAATATATCGGGGTGGAGCCGGAAAGATACCAGACCGCCTGGATATCTGGTGCGGAAGGGATAAAATTTCAACAGACCATGCAGAAACTGGTAGATGATGTTAAAGGTTTGGGACCGAACAGAAAGCTGAGGGATGCCAGATGACAGATATAACCTTAAAAATCAGAGAAATTGCTACCCGGCTTCTGCAGAACGGTCAAGTAGATATATTTATGGGCTGGGAAAAAGGCCAGGAGGAATACCAGGCTCGGCCCTTTTTTGCCCGCCGGGTGGAAGATGTAGACAAACTCATTTTCAATGAATATTCCATCCATAACCTGTCCAATGATTTGCTAAAATACCGGGATGGACAGGAGAAGATAGGCATTGTCGTCAAGGGTTGTGACTCCCGTGGGATAGTCAGACTATTGCAGGATGGGCAGATTAAGCGGGAGCGCTTATATATTGTCGGGGTAGCCTGCCCGGGTATGAAAGACCCGCTGCAGGCAGTAAAGGATAATTCCGGATTTTTCCCCACTGCTGCCGACAGCGGATTGGCTAAAAAATGCGGCGATTGCATAGAGCCTAATCCGATTATTTATGATGAGTTAATCGGTGAAAAGCAAACCCCCCGGGTAGGGGAGGAGCGTTTCAAGCTGGTTAAGGAGATTGAAAATATGAGCGTGGACCAGCGCTATCAATTTTTCGAAGATATATTTTCCCGCTGCATCCGCTGTTATGCCTGTCGCCAGGTATGTGTAGCCTGTAACTGCCGTACCTGCATATTTGATGAGATGAAACCCCAGTGGGTAGGGCGGGAAACCAGTATCAGTGATAACTTCATGTACCACCTGGTGCGGGCCTCGCATATGGCCGGGCGCTGTATTGAGTGTGGCGAATGTGAACGGGTATGCCCGGTAAACATTCCCCTGATGCTTATTAACCAGAAACTGATAAAGGATGTAAATAAATTCTTCGGGCCTTATGAAGCAGGTATGGTTTACATTGAAGGGGCCAAACCCCCCTTAAGTTCCTACCAGGAAAACGACCCGGACAATTTCTTATAGGGGGTGAAGATTAATGCAGATATTAAGCAAGTCTAAAATAGAAGAGGCCTTAAACCAGTT
>JAQUGU010000223.1 GCA_028683995.1 Syntrophomonadaceae bacterium
TATATTATATACTAATATATGTAGTTGTCAAGGGATAATTTAATACAACTCTTGTCATATCGCTGAGTCTCCGGATTTACCGGAGAGCGGGGGACCCAATCTATCTAAAGGGGTGAATCTGGATTTTCCAGTAGGGCTATCCCTGGCCCGAACCCGTCAGCTAACCTCGTAAGCGTAAAAGGGAGACCAGGGTCATATATGGTTTTTTTGATGGCCAAAGGCTTCTTCCTTTGGCCATTTGTTTTTTGCCCTACTTTGAGTAATAGTAAAAACTGGACCCGGGTCTTTCGTAGACCATATTCCTTCCCAGGAATATCTTTAACAAAGGAGTGATGGACTGGAAGAAAGACCGGATTATTTAGAACCAGGGAGTGATCAGCTATAAAAGAGAATAACCTACTATCACCCGAAATTAACTTGAGGTTTCCATCTGAAGAGGATGGAAGGGGTATCTGGGAACTGGTAAAGTCTACCCGGGTGCTGGATCTAAATTCAGCCTATAGCTACCTGCTGCTGAGCAAATATTTTAGTGATACCTGTGTGGTTGCTGAAGTAGAGGGTAAAATAGTAGGCTTTGTGTCCGCTTTTCATCCCCCGAAGCAACCGGAAGTAATTTTTGTCTGGCAGGTAGCGGTAGATGAAGCATTTCGGCGTCGCCGGCTAGGTATGAATATGTTAAAGCACCTGCTGACAAGAGAGGTTTGCAGCACCAGCCGTTACCTGGAGATAACCGTTAACCTCTCCAATAAAGCGGCATATAAACTGTACCACCAGCTGGCCGATGAACTTAAGACCTCCTGTGTAGAAAATGAATGCTTCCCCTCCCGGCTATTTCCAGGAGGACAACACGAAGAAGAAATTATGCTGCGTATAGGCCCCTTGATATAGCGAAACGAGCACGAAAGGAGAATGTTTTTCGTGAATAGTTTGAGAATTTTTGATGAGTTGGAATCTGAAGTGCGAAGTTACTGCCGCAGTTTCCCAACAGTTTTCACCCAGGCCAGCGGTTACCGGCTCAGGGATGATAAGAACAAGGAATATATAGACTTTTTCTCTGGGGCGGGGGCCCTTAATTACGGCCATAATCCCCCACAAATAAAGGCAAAACTTATAGAATATTTGGCCCGGGATGGTATAGTTCATAGTCTTGACATGGCTACCGAAGCCAAAAAGGAATTTCTGAAGCAATTTAACGAAGTTATCCTGAAACCACGGAAAATGGAATACAAGATAATGTTTACTGGTCCTACCGGTACTAATGCGGTAGAAAGTGCATTGAAACTAGCCCGCAAGGTTACCGGTAGAGACAGTATTATGTGCTTTACCAATGCTTTTCACGGCATGACTATGGGTTCTCTGTCTATAACCGGTAATGCCAAAAAACGCCAGGGGGCAGGTATTCCCCTGGGTAATGCAGTTTTTATGCCCTATGATGGATATCTGGGCGAAAATGTGGACACAGTTGATTACATCCGTAAGTATCTTGACGATAGTTCCAGTGGTGTTTCCTTGCCGGCAGCTATCATTCTGGAAACACTGCAGGGAGAAGGCGGGTTGAACGTAGCCTGCTTTGAATGGCTGAGACGTATAGAAGCTCTCTGCCAGGAAAAAGATATTCTCCTGATTGTTGACGATATCCAGGCCGGCTGCGGCCGTACTGGAACCTTCTTTAGCTTTGAGCCGGCAGGTATTAGCCCGGATATTGTCTGCCTGTCCAAATCAATCAGCGGTTATGGCCTTCCCATGGCAATTACCCTGATTAAACCGGAATTTGATATCTGGTCGGCAGGAGAACATAACGGTACCTTCCGGGGGCATAACCTGGCCTTTATAAGCGCCATCGAGTCTATGAATTATTGGAAAGAAGATACTCTATCGGAACAAGTGGGAAATATGGAAAAAGATATACGTAAGTTCCTGGTAGATGTAGTTAAAAAGCACCCGGAAATTAAGGGTGAAGTCCGGGGCAGGGGCTTTATGCAGGGCATTGCCTGCGGGGTTGATGGTTTGGCAGAAAAAATCTGTTCTACCGCCTTTAATCGGGGTTTAATTATGGAAACATCAGGTGCCAGGGACGAAGTCGTTAAAATTATGCCGCCTTTGACTATAGATGGGGCCGGTCTGCAGGAAGGTTTAAACATATTAAAAAATAGTATTGAAGACATTAAGGTGCAGTCATATATTAATTCCAAAAGGAAAAACACCTCTACCCAGAAGTGCCTGCGGGCTTCAGGATAAATTGTAATGATAAAAGTAGATTTGCTCAGATTTTTTTAAGAGAGGAGACCTCGTTTCATGATTGTAAAACAGTTGGATGACATTATTGGCAGCGAAAGTGATATTGATACGGATACCTGGAGAAGCTACCGGCTTCTCCTGAAAAAGGATGGTATGGGCTTCTCTATGCACCACACCATTATTAAAGCTGGTACGGAGACTTATATCTGGTACAAAAATCATGTAGAGGCGGTTTACTGCATTCAGGGTAATGGTGAGATAGAGGTTATTGATAGCAATGATGTTTATCCCATCAAAAAAGGTACGCTTTATGCCCTCAATGGTCATGAAAAGCATAAGCTGCGGGCTAAATCGGATATGCATATGGTCTGCGTATTCAATCCGCCTGTAACCGGTAGAGAGGTTCACCAGGAAGATGGCTCCTATCCACTAGTGGAGGGATAGACTTAATACATATAGAGAATAGACGCGGAGAGGGTAAACCAGCGTTATCACCCTCCGGGTACCACTGATGTTTCACCCTACGGGTGTCACAATTAAGGTTGCCGCGTCTATTTATGTCTATTCCCCCCGGATAAAACGATCCATCAGACTGCATCCCTCAGCCACAAACGGGCCTTTAAGAGCTGATTCTTCATCGTATTTACTCACCCCATCTGTCACCGGACAGTTTTTATCATAGATAAGGAAGGGAACCGGTTCACTGCTATGGGTGCGTATAGAGATAGGGGTGCGATGATCCGGCAGCAGCATAACCCGAAGCTGGTCAAACCCATCCATCTCCGCCAGCAGCAAACCTACTACTTCCTTATCAATCTTTTCTATACTCCATATCTTACTTTGCAGATTACCCTGGTGACCGGCTTCATCGGGTGATTCGATATGCAGGAAAACGAAATCCTGTCCCCGCTTCAGTTCATCCAAAGCTGCCCGGGCCTTACCGGCAAAATTAGTTTCCACACTGCC
>JAQUGU010000224.1 GCA_028683995.1 Syntrophomonadaceae bacterium
GGCAAGACCATATTCAGGCCTATTCCCACTATGAATGAAGTTAGAAATCCCATTCCCAATATCTTAAGCAATCCCCGGGCTCCAATTTCTCGTATAATCATTACCGCAGCCGGTAAACAGGGCAATGACAGACTAATCATAGCAATAGCAATAGTAGCTTCCCGTGGTGTAAGGGTCATATGCAGCAAAATCAGGGGAGCCAGATAACGCTGAAAAATAGTAACTAAGACTGCTACCAAAGCCTCTGCAGGTATTCCAAATAAAGTACGGCTTATGCCTTCAAGCGCATATAAGTGCTCTAATACACCGGATTCAAGCAAAGCCCGCACCGCTATACTCATAACTAATAGCAAGGGTAAAACCTCGGTAAAAAACCCGGCAAAACGAATCTTTACTTTATTTAATAAGTTACCCCAGGTAGGAATTCTTAACGGGGGTAACTCACAAACAAAAAGCTTTTCCTGAGGAAGCAGGCGATTAAGAATAAGTCCCAGTACTACCAGAGTGATTAACATGGTGGCAACTATAATAGCCGGAGAAACATGAAAAGCAGCTATAACTGAAGTTAGTATACCCAGGGTAGCGGCACAGGGTATAACTATGCTCAGTATAGTAATAACAATAAAGCGTTCACGTTCCCGGGTTATCATTCGGCTGGCCACAACTGCCGGAGTACGACACCCAAAGCCCAAAGAAAGAGGGATGACTGCTTCTCCGGATATCCCTACCAAACTGCCCACACGGGCAAAGGCTACCGAATATCTGGGTAGCAGACCGCTATCCTCCAGAAAGGCCATAATAATTGAAACCATAAGCATAGCCGGCATAACAATAGTAAACGGTATTATTAAGCCTTCCGGTACCGCCAGGCTTAGTATATTAGAAAACAGGCCTGGTGGTAGCAAAGATTTAATTGATTCTGCTATATAGTGATTAAGGGGTTGTAGTAATGCAGTCAAGGGGCCTTCCGCTAGCTGAATAGATTTTAGCAATAGCACAAAACCCAGGTACCCTATAAGAAGCAGAATAACTCCCCCGGGAAAAGGTGAATCAATCAGGGTTTGCATTTTCTCCAGCCAGCCATAACGTTTATTAGTAGCTGTATCTACAACCTGCTCGGCTATAATCCTGGCCCTTTGCGAACGTTCCATTATGCCATCGCCCATACTACAATTACTGCACGAACCAGTATTACCACAAGCAGTACAAGATATTAATTCAGGTCGCTTTATTCCCCCAATTCCTTTTACAATATAATTATTAATGATGGTTTTTAACTCCTGGCTATTGTGAATGGAAGTTTCAATTACCGGACAACCCAGAAGACCTGCCAGAGCCGGGCTATCAATTTTGAGTCCCAGATTTTCGGCCTGGTCAATCTGGTTAAGCGCCACCACTACTGGGTGAGAAAGCTCCAGTAACTCAAGGCTTAAGGCCAGGTTTACTTCCAAGCGGCTGGCATCAACCACATTTACAATAAGGTCAATCTTTTCCTCCTGAAGCAGCTGGTTCACCTGTTCTGTAGCCTGATCAGAGGTAGCAAGCGAGTACACTCCCGGGGTATCATAAAAAATAACCTTCTTGCCTTCCCAAGCCACCACTGCTTTACTTATCTCCATTGAAGTTCCGGCATAGTTGGATACAATGTTTTCAGCACCGGTTAAAGAATTAAAAATAACGCTTTTCCCGGTATTAGGTTGACCAATAAATACGATTGCCATATGTTCCCTCATTTCAGATACTGATAATCATTTTCAATAGGTATATAAAAAAAATTTATTCCTTGTTGCGGCATTCGGGACAGTAGGCATAAAATTTGAGGTCATGATCAATAATTTCGTAGCCCTTACTCTCAATCTTTTGCTCCAAACTATTTAACAAGTCATCCTCCATTTCAGTGATGTTACCGCAACTGGGACAAATAATATGATGATGCTGGTGCATTCCTTCATCACAAAGCTCATACCGATAACGTCCTTCATCAAACATAGTTTTGTAAAGCACCTCAATACTGGCCAGTTTGTCCAGGGTTCTATATACGGTAGCCATACCAATGTTGGGCATCTTCTCCCGCGCTTTATACAGCACCTCTTCAGCACTGAGGTGCTTACCCTGGTTATCCATCATAACTTCCAGGATTGCTGCCCGTTGTCCGGTAATTCTATAATTACTATCTTTTAATTTTTCTTTGATACTATTCATATTCGGCTCCTTTAGAAATCCACCAGTTTGTGGGGAAAGATAGGAAACTGATAATGATTATCAATAATAGTTTAACCTTGCCATCAATAAATGTAAATACAAATGCCGGGATAATCTCCCGGCATTCTTTTTCTTTACTTATTTGCGCAGATCCTTAATCTCTGCTTTTTCGTATAAATTGTTCAGATAATCCCCATAAGCTTTATCCTTTTTCTCACTCTCCAGGTCAGTTATGACCGAGTTCTTAACCTCTTCAAAAGATGGGGTCTGAGCTTCTTTTTGCTCCCCGGCTTTAATCAGGTGGTAGCCGGCTTCAGTTTTTACCGGGTCTTTAATTAATTCACCCGGTTGCAGTTTTAAGGCTGCCTCCTTAAACTCGGGCAATAAATTACTGCCTTCATTAACTAAGTCCAGGTCACCACCCCGTTCTTTACTGGGACAGGTGGAATACTGTCGGGCCATATCGGCAAAGTCAGCACCACCATTTAATTTGGCCAGAATATCACGAGCTTCTTTCTCGGTCGCTACCAGTATATGGGCTATCTGGATGCCGCCTTCTTCGCTGTATTTGCTAATGTTTTCTTCATAGTATGCTTGCGCTTCTTCATCACTGACTTTAGTTTTGGCAGTCACTTTATCGTGAAGTTTCCAGTATAGTAGCTGGGTTTTCAATTCCTGGCGAAAATACTTTTCCTCCAGACCACTTTGCTCCAGGAATGTCTTGTAATCCTGCTGTTTCATGATTTTATCAACTTCACTATCGCTTATCTTGATATCCTGCTCTTTAGCCTGTTGCCATAGTATTTTTTGCAAAACCACTTCTTTAAATGTCTGCTCTTCTAATTTGTCTATGGTTTCCTTATCTTTGCTTTCATCTAATTTGCCCGAGCCTCCCAGAACCTGTTGTTCGTAAGTAAGTTTAAGAATCTTAAAATGCTGGTCATATTCAGCCTGGCTTATCTTATCTCCATTTACCTCTCCAACAA
>JAQUGU010000225.1 GCA_028683995.1 Syntrophomonadaceae bacterium
AACCTGGGACTAAACCTCGCTGATACCATATACTTAAGGCACTCAACTCCATCCGATTTACCTTATCCATAACTGTTTTCTAGCCATAAAATTTAGTTCATCCCGGAAATCAGGATGGGCTATGCTAATCAGGCTTTTCACCCGTTGCGATACCGACTTATTAGTCAAACGGACAGCGCCATACTCCGTGACTACCCATTCCACATCATTGCGCGAGGTGGTAACTACGGTACCCATTGCTAACATAGCCACAATACGTGAACGCAGCTTACCCTCCTTATCTGTGTAAGTAGAGGGAAGGGCAATAATACTTTTGCCGTTTTTAGCCATCTGGCTGCCGTGAACAAAATTTACTTGCCCACCTGTAGCCGTATATTGCCTGGAACCGATAGTTTCAGAGGCCACCTGCCCGGTCAAATCTACTGACAGGGCATTATTAACCGATACTATATTATCGTTACGGGCAATTATACTAGGAGTATTCACTTTGCTTATTTCACAGGCCATAATAGTTTCATTATGATCTAAGAAATCAAAAAGCTGCTGGTTACCTACCCCAAAAGTATAGATTACCTTACCTGGAAACAGAGTTTTTTTACTGCCATTAACCGTACCGCATTTAACCAGGTCCATCATGGAATTAGAAAATACCTCGGTATGAATTCCCAGGTTTTTCTTGCTTTTTAGGAAATAACCAATGCAGTTAGCCAGGCCCCCGTAGCCTAATTGAAAAGTTGCACCATCAGGAATCATATCGGCAATAATTGCAGCTAATTTTTCTTCCACCGGGGTTACGGGGATATCCTCTACCTCTGGTATCGGAATGTGATTCTCCACTATAGCATCAACTTCAGATACATGAATAGCAAAAACATTTTCATCACTGCAAACCCAGGGAATATGCTCATTTACCTCCACCGCAACATATTCACAACGTTTTATTATTGACCCCGGCAGTAATCCACCATACAAAGAACGTACCATATAACCGTTTTCATCAGGTGGGCTAACTGCCAGGGCGGCTTTATTTACTCCAGTATGCAACAACCACTGATCCAGACTACCCAGATGTTTGGGAACATAATCGATAGTACCCCATTCAGGGTGTTGGCGTTCACCGGCACCTAAAAAAACGCTTTCTACCTTAAAATAATTCTGGTTTTCGGGTCTCATATAATCAGGTATATCCAGTACCAGGCCTTGGCAAAAGGTAACATCAGTAATTTCACCTGCCCTTTTAGCGATAGCTTTAGAGATAGCCGGAGGCACATTAGAACCTCCGCATACAGAAATTTTATCACCGCTATGGTATGCTTTGGCTACTTCTTCGGCGGTAGTCAGTTTGCTTTTATAATCCTCTCGCCAATTCATTCTAATCCCCCCGTGTTTTTCTATATTTTACTATTAATGAGACAATCCCGATATAGCAATACTGACTAAAAGGGAATATGGTTAGTCCGAGACCAGATGTTCATTCCCTTTGCACTTTTAATCAACTCATCCCGAAAGTCAGGGTGGGCAAGATTAATTAAAGCTTCGGCTCTCCCCCAGATGGAAAGTGACTTAAGATTAGCAATACCGTACTCACTAACAACATACTGCACTACGGTTCGGGGAACAGTGACGATAGCTCCCGGGGTTAAAAGGGGCCTGATGCGGGAGTGCAGATTTCCGTCTTTATCCTTGAATGTGGAGCTAAAAGCCAGAAAACTTTTACCTCCTTTGGAATGGAAAGCACCCTCTACAAAATCCAACTGTCCACCCGTTCCCGATATCTGGCGCAGGCCATGGGTCTCAGAGCATACCTGGGAAAACAAGTCAATTTCCAGTATGTTATTGATGGAAATGGAATTATCATTGGCGGCTATCGCCTGTGGGCTATTTACATCAAAAACGGCCATTGAGGCGCAGCGGGGATTTTCGTGTAAGAAGTCATAGGTTTCCTTAGAACCCAGACAAAAGGAGTAGGCACTTTTATGTCTATCCTTGGCTTTCATGTTGTTAGTTATTTTGCCTTTTTCGTACAGGCGCACCATGGCATCACAGAACATCTCGCTCTGGATTCCCAATTCTTTTAGGTCCGACTCGGCTATCAGGTTCCCAATCAGGTTGGGTAGAGCTCCGATACCCAGTTGCAGGCAGGCACCGTCAGGAATTTCTTCCAGAATATACTTGGCAATTTTTTGCTCCGCTTCATCAGGTTCTGGAGCAGGTGGTACTGCAAAAACTGGTTGATTTGTTCCTTCAATGATGTAATCGATTTCACTGATGTGGATAAACTCATCACTACCACCCAAACAACGTGGCATATTCTGGTTTACCTCTACAATGGCGATTTTGCTGTTAAGCGCAATTCCGCGGTTATGAGAGTTACCCAGTCCGAAGTTAAAACACCCGGATGGGTCCATAGGGGAAACCTGAGCTACCCAGACATCGGCCCAGGCATGGGCAAAAGCCGGGCTATAAGCCAGCATGGTGGCTTCATGATAATTAAAAGGACAGTGGCAGGCCAGGCCAAAGTCCCCTGCCTTCCTATCTATAGCAGTAAAATACCAGCTAAAATACTGGAAACTTTTTTGCTCCGGGTCACTTTTAATAACTTCCGGAACTGGTAATACTGTACCCGTTCCACGGATAGAAACCTTCTCCAACCCGGTTCCTGCGCGTTGCCCCAGAGCGGCATCAAAATCAATCGGTTTAGTAGCAAACATACCGTATTCTATGGTATCTCCTGATTTAACCAGTTGGGCTGCTTTTTCTGTACTTATAAGCTTACGTTTATACTCATCTAAATAAGTACCCATTTAATCCCCTCCTATAAGAAAGATATACGGTGTCAGGGAGTTCTTTATTTAAAGGATTTACCCTTATTCCCTCCAAAAACGTTTGGCCTGAAACGTTAGTTCATCCCTAAAATCAGGGTGAGCGACGGAAATCATAGCTTTTATCCGCTCAGATACCCGTTTGTATTTCAGGTTGGTCACACCGTACTCGGTAATCACATAATCAACTTCGGTACGGGGAGTGGTAACAATAGTTCCTGGAGGCATGAAAGGGATTATGCTTGACCGTAGATTTCCTTCTTTATCCTTCCAGGTTGAGTTAAGCGCAATAATACCTTTACCACCCTGAGACAGAGCCGCACCCTGTAGAAAATTCATTTGCCCTC
>JAQUGU010000226.1 GCA_028683995.1 Syntrophomonadaceae bacterium
AGAAAATAGGAACCAATTAGACGTACCCATAGGGCACATCCCCAAGGGGACACATATGCTCATGCTCGCAATTATTGGTGCGGATGCTTCCCGGCACTCAGTACTAACATTTAACCTGCACACTAAGTCGAGATTTCAATGAGTGCCGGGTCGCCATTAAGGGCGCAGATAGGTATAAGCAAAATAGAATTTGTAATTTATTGAAAGAAGTGTTGGACGATGCAATTTATCCTCACCATGCTGCAGGGTGGAGTCAAGGAAATTATCTCTTACCTTTCAGCCCATGTAATCACCTGTCTGGTTCCGGCTTTTTTCATTGCCGGGGCTATGGCGGTACTGGTAACTAAAGGTGCCGTAATCAAATACTTTGGCTCCCAGGCCAAGCGCTGGGTTGCTTATGGCGTTGCTTCGGTATCAGGCATGCTTTTGGCGGTTTGCTCCTGTACCATACTTCCGCTTTTTGCGGGTATTTATAATTTGGGGGCAGGCCTGGGGCCGGCTATCACCTTTTTATATTCGGGGCCGGCCATTAATATCCTGGCGATTGCCTTAACTGGAGCAGCTATCGGCTGGCATATGGGGTTAGCTCGAGGAATTGGGGCGATTCTTTTCGCGATTATTATTGGTATCATCATGTCTCTTTTGTTTAGAAAGGATGAACAGAAGAGATTAGGTGATATTGAATCATTGCCCGAAGAGCAGAGTGAGAAATCGGGAGTTTTCCTGGTACTGTTTTTCGGGGTAATGGTAGCTATTCTAATCATCAGTACCAGTAAACTGGCCCCCTGGATAAAAATCGCGCTCGATCTTAGTTTGATTAATTCCCTGGCTATCATGGTTCACCATTATTTTGTGGAAGGTGAATTTCGCTCCTGGATGGAAGAAACCTGGTCACTGGTTAAGCTGGTAGTGCCTACTTTACTGGTAGGGGTATTTTTAGTAGGAATGGTGACGGCGGTTCTGCCTCCGGAATGGATTTCTAGTTATGTAGGGGAAAATACCCTGGGAGCTAATTTTGCCGCTTCATTAATAGGTGCTCTGTTTTATTTCTCTACTCTAACTGAGGTGCCAATTGTAAAGGGGCTGATGGATCTGGGAATGAACCAGGGACCTGCACTGGCGCTTTTATTGGCCGGACCTGCGGTAAGTATTCCTAATCTTTTAGTAGTTAATCGCATTATGGGCTTTAAGCGGACTGCCGCCTATTTTATTCTGGTGGTTATAATGGCTAGCTTGACAGGTTGGCTATATGGGTACTTTTTTGCTTAACAAAAAATAAAAAATATTTTGGAGGTAGATGATTATGAAGATTGAAGTACTGGGAACCGGCTGTGCCAAATGCAAACAATTGGAGAAGGATGTATACAATGCCCTGGCGGAGCTGGATGTGGCTGCAGATGTATCGAAAGTGCAGGATATTTCAAAAATCATGGCATACAAGGTTATGGTAACCCCTGCTCTGGTAATAGATGGTGAGGTGAAGGTTGCCGGGCGTCTGCCGCGCAAGGAGGAGCTGCACAAATATATTAAGGGAGAGTAAATATTACAGGAAACAAGGGGATTGTACCCTTGTTTCCTGCAATCCAGCAATAGGAGGCAACATTAATGACATCCAAATTATCTTTCCTGGATCGCTGGCTTACAGTATGGATATTCCTGGCTATGTTGACCGGGGTCGCACTAGGCTACGGTTTTCCCAACTTTGCTGATTGGCTGGACCGATTGTCAGTTGGAACTACTTCCATACCTATTGCGATTGGGCTCATCGTAATGATGTATCCGCCACTGGCACGGGTACGCTATGAAGAACTGGGCAAGGTTTTCAAAAACCGCAGGGTTCTGGGCTTATCCTTACTGCAAAATTGGGTAATAGGCCCGGTGCTAATGTTTGTTTTGGCCATTTTACTTTTGCCCCAATACCCTGAATATATGGTAGGTATTATTCTTATAGGTTTAGCCCGCTGCATTGCTATGGTTATTGTCTGGAATAGTCTGGCTGACGGTGATAATGAGTATGCTGCTGCTCTGGTAGCCTTCAATTCGATCTTTCAGGTGATATTTTATTCCGTTTATGCCTACATTTTTATTACGGTGCTGCCGGAATGGCTGGGTTTAGGTGGCATGGAAGTACAGATATCAATGGGTGAAGTTGCTAAGAGCGTTGCTATATATCTGGGTATCCCGTTTGCCGCCGGTTTTCTTACCCGATATTTTCTTAGACCCCTTAAGGGTGCAGAATGGTATGATGGGGTTTTCGTTCCCAAATCAGGTCCTATCGCCTTGTACGCATTATTGTTTACTATTATTGTTATGTTCTCCTTAAAGGGGGAATATATCGTTACTTTACCTATGGATGTAGTTCGGATTGCTATTCCTCTACTTATTTACTTCGTTGTGATGTTCACCATATCGTTTTTCATATCTCATAAAATGGGGATTAATTATGAGCAGACTACATCTCTTTCCTTTACTGCCGCCAGCAACAATTTTGAGCTGGCCATAGCCGTAGCAGTTGCTGTTTTTGGGATTCATTCCGGTCAGGCCTTTGCCGCAGTGGTGGGTCCTTTGATTGAAGTACCAGTTATGATTGCCCTGGTCAATGTTGCTTTGCGCTGGAGAAAGAGGTATTTTACCAGCGATCAGCCGTCCCCGAATTAATTATGGGGATAGACGAAGCAGTGTCGCTTTGTGATTTCTCCTAATCTCCCGTTATATACATTAGGGAAAAGTTGGCTGTAGATGAGTTAATAAATATTAATTGGAGGTAACAGAACCAACAAAATTATTTTACGACGTTTTGTGTCTCAAGAAAGGAATGGTTATAAAAATGAATGGAAATAACAATCCAGATGGTTGTTCCTGTGCTCCGGGATGTTGTGGAAGAATACCGGATAAAACAATTAATAAAAGACAAATCACCATTGACTTTCTGTACCTGGATTTAAGCGTATGTACACGTTGCCAGGGTACGGATACGGTCCTTGATGAGGCTTTGGCCGAAGTTTCCAATGTACTTCAGGCTACAGGAGCTGAAGTAGTATTAAATAAAATTAATGTAAATTCTGAAGCGTTAGCTGTAGCTTATAAATTTATAAGTTCTCCGACTATTCGTGTAAACGGTCATGATATTCAGATGGAAGTAAAGGAGAGTCTCTGCGAATCTTGC
>JAQUGU010000227.1 GCA_028683995.1 Syntrophomonadaceae bacterium
CACCGGGTAATTACATAAACGGCATAAGGGAATAGTGGGGGGCAGTATAGATATTGCCCCTCTTTATATTGGTATAATAAAGGGAGATGAAGGAAATCAGCCATCAGTGCAGAATAGAATTAAGTAAAAATGATTGCAGGGTGGGTTATCCCGCCTTATTACTTGCAGTGGATTTGTGATGGAGTGGTCAAATAGACCATACTATGAATAAGGAGGTTTAGTTACTGTGCGGGATATTAAACACATAGGCATATTAACCGGGGGGGGAGACTGTCCAGGGTTAAATTCGGTTATAAGAGCAATTACCAAAACGGCTGTACTAAAGTATGGCGTGGAAGTTATCGGATTTATAGATGGCTTTCGTGGTTTGGTGGAAAATAATTATGTACAATTAGATTTACGCCGGGTATCAGGCATTGGTCATACTGGTGGAACCATTTTGGGAACCAGCAATAGGGACAATCCTTTTAACTTTATGACTATGATTCAAGGCCAACTGCAGCCCACCGATCAGTCCGATAGAGCCATAAGTAACATTAAACATCTGGATTTGGATGGTTTGATTGTAATCGGTGGCGATGGCAGCCTCAACATATCCTATAAATTCTTTGAAAGAGGGATTAATATAGTAGGGGTGCCCAAGACTATTGATAATGATTTATCAGCTACCGATATTACCTTCGGTTTCATTACGGCAGTAAATACAGCATCAGATGCCCTGGACAAGCTGCATACTACTGCTGAATCCCATCACCGGGTTATGATACTGGAGGTAATGGGCAGGTATGCGGGATGGATTGCATTATATGCAGGGATGTCCGGTAGTGCCGATGTCATCCTAATACCAGAAATACCATACAGCCTTGATGCCATAGTATCCAAAATAGCACAGCGGTTTCGCCAGGGGAAAAAGTTTAGTATTATCGTAGTAGCCGAAGGCGCTCATCCGCAAGGTGGAGAAATGGTAGTGCAAAGCCTGGTACCTACCAGCCATGATCCTGTGAGGCTTGGAGGTATTGGACAAAAAGTGGCGGATGAGGTGTCCACTCGGCTTACTGATATAGAAACCCGGGTTACGGTGCTGGGTCACCTGCAAAGAGGCGGTGGACCGACTCCCTATGACCGAATTCTGGCTACTCGCTATGGGGTAGCGGCGGTCGATGCATTTATGGAAGGTAAGTACGGAACCATGGTTAGTCTCCAGGGCAATAGTATAACCACAGTAGATTTACAAGAAGCTATTAAAGAGATTCGAAAGGTTCCGGTAGACAGTAAAATAGTTGATGCGGCACGGTCTATTGGTATTACTTTTGGGGATTACTAATGTAAAAACGCTTGGATATCAGCCATGATATCAGGAAGGGGCCAATTATGGTGGAAAAAGTTGCAGTTCTCGGTGCTGGCCAGATGGGAGCAGGTATAGCCCAGGTAGCCGCTCAAGCAGGCTATTCGGTTATTTTACGGGATTTGCAAATGAGCCTGGTAAAAGACGGTTTACAGGCCATTGAAAACAATCTCGATAAAATGGTAAACCGTAAGCAAATAGACAAAGAAAACAAAGATGAAATTACGAACCGGATTTACGGTACTACTGATTTGTCTGAACTTAAGCAGGCCGATCTGGTTATTGAAGCAGTAGTTGAAAACATGGCGGTTAAAAAACAGATTTTCGCTGAACTGGATAACATATGTCCTGCTCATACGGTTCTGGCCACCAATACATCGTCCTTATCTATTTCTGAAATTGCTGCCTCCACCGGAAGGCAGGGAAAAATTATGGGAATGCACTTTTTAAATCCGGTGGTTGACAGCCGCCTGGTAGAACTGGTAAGGGGACTGGAAACATCGGACGATACTGTAGCTGCTGCCACCAAATTTATAACTGCCATTGGCAAGGATTATGTAGTAATCAAACGGGAAAGTCCAGGCTTTATCGTAAATCGTATTCTCATCCCCTATATTAATGAAGCCATATTTATATACGGAGATGGAATAGCCACCCGGGATGAAATCGACCTGGCCATGAAAATGGGTGCAGGCATGAAAGAAGGACCGCTGGAATTGGCAGATAGTATAGGGTTGGATACTATTTATTTTGCCCTGGAGGTCTTTTTCAATGAATTTAGAGACAGCAAATACCGCTCTCATACTCTTTTCTCAACCATGATCAGGGCAGGTTACTATGGGAAGAAAAGTGGTCGTGGTTTTTATGAGTACTAAGCAGTCTGAAGAATAAAAATAGAGAAAGACCATAAATATTTAAGGGGTGAAGGTGATGGTAAAAAAGACTCCGGGAATTATTTTTGGAATACTACTGGGTCTGGTAGTTTTTGGTTTCTCCTTCTGGGGGATAGGGTACTCACTGGGTCCGGAAGACGCTACTCTGAAACTATTGCTTTATATACCTGCTTATCTATTCCTATTTGTATATGCATTTTTGCTTCTCAATGCCTTTAATTTAGGTTATCGCATTGAAGATGATGGTCTGGTAATAACCTGGGGATTAAGCAGGATACATATAGGCTGGCAGGAGATAGAGAATATTATTAAGGTTGAAGGCAAGAGCAACCTCTATTCCTTATTTGGTATGAGTTGGCCGGGATATATGATAGGACTATATGCTGCCAAAGGATTGGGTACAGCAAGAATGTACGCTACTAATCCCTGGAATGGCTTCGTCTACATTAAGACCAGCAAGGGTTTTTTCGGAATCACCCCGGTAGAAGAAGAAGTAGCAAACCTGCTGCAGCAAATGCAAGATAAATCACAAAAAGCAATTGAACGCATTAACATGGATGCTATAGACCCTGAAATCAAGGGCGAAAGCATGCAGGATGATAATTTTTACCATATACTTTTTCGCCTAAACATTGTATTCATGGCTATTTTTGCACTGTACCTGGCTATCTTTTACCCGGGGTCGGGAGCACCTCCTTTTACCGTACTACTTCTAGTCCTGGCCATAGCCTTGTTTTTCTTTAACATTGGTAATGCCGGACGGTTATTCCAGTTTAGCAGTACCGGGGGGTATGTATTACAGGTTATAAGCCTGGCAGTTACCGGTTTGTTTATGATACTGGCATTATCAGAGATAACCCTTAAATGAACCCGGGAGCCTGGTTTACAATATAAACAATTATGTAAACC
>JAQUGU010000019.1 GCA_028683995.1 Syntrophomonadaceae bacterium
TGGAATGTAAAAACGTCAAACATCTCATCTCCCCAAAAGTACTTTATAAATTATAGCATAGTGCCGGTAAAACATACCTCCTAACCATAAATAAGTCCGGGGACAACCCGGACATATTTATTGTAGCGTTTTTATATACTTGGTTTTAGTTCGATTATACTGCCTGGTTGATATTGCTGATTTATATAGTCCATGGGGTCGGTACTGTCCAGGCTTAATACTCTAACCTGGTCAACATCCAGGCACTCGCCATTTAGATGTCCGCCGGAGGGTAGTTGTATCCTTATTCGGGGAAATGTTTCGTTCTGATTAAGGGCTTCCCAAGGGTTAGGAATATAGATTATCACTGTACCACCCCCCCCTTACTATCCTTTAATTCGCGAATCTTCTGTACCGCATCCTTAAGACCTCCAACTGCATCAATTAATCCGCAATCAACTGCATCCTTACCCACCAGAACAGTGCCAATATCCCGGGCCAGATCTCCGGTTCTAAACATCAATTCCCGGAACTTCTCTTTCGTCACCCGGGAATGCTCGACCACGAATTTAACTACCCGGTCCTGCATCTTGTCCAGGTATTCATAAGTCTGGGGAACGCCGATTACCAGGCCCGTGAGGCGGATTGGGTGAATCGTCATGGTCGCCGAAGGGGCAATAAATGAATAATCACTGCTCACGGCTATACTGGCGCCTATGGAATGTCCCCCGCCCAGCACTATCGAAACGGTAGGCTTGGATAAGCTGGCAATCATTTCAGCCAATGCCAGACCCGCCTCAACATCTCCTCCCACGGTATTTAAAACTACCAGCAGTCCCTTTATCTGCGGATTTTCTTCGACTGCCAGCAGTTGGGGAATTATATGTTCATACTTGGTAGTCTTGTTTTGCGGCGGCAAAACCATGTGACCCTCAACCTGTCCGGCTATAGTTAAGCAGTGGATATCACTTTTAAATGAAGGTATATCAATCTGTCCTATTTCCTTTATATTATCTAACTTCTGCTCCTGGGTTGTTTCCTCATGAGTTGTTTCTCCATTATCATGCGCCATTAATAATGCCGCTCCCTTCTTAAACCTATTTACTATTAGAATTACCCAAAACAGGAACGGAATACGCATTAAAAAAACTACCCGGCTGGTAAACCGGGTAGCGTAAAGTTCCAAAGGTATAGAAAAAACGATAACTTAACAAATTAAGTGCCTGGCACCTTTTCCGTTGATCCCATATACACAGCATCTTTGCATAAGTCAATTCTATTATTCCAATGAACACTGGAGTCAATGTTTTTATCTATGTCCCATGCAATATTGCCATACTCATCAATAAACACTTCTTTAAACTTGTTTTTATCCTTCAGTATTTCAAATACCCCAAACAGGTTCTTGGACATATCATAGACCCGAACCTCGTTGTTATCAAAATACACCGTTAGGGAATAATTCTCATTTGGAATTACCCTAACAATTTCCCTGGTGCCAGTGTTAAAATACTCTTTAACCTTTTGCGGTATACTAGCAATCTTCAAGAAAACACCTCCCAATAATTCTATTTTAGAGGTTCGATAGAAAAAAGTTCTTTTTGCTTCTGGGCAAGATGCCATAATTCCTGTAGTTCATCTTGGTGTAACGCTGCCCAACCGTACAACATTTTTAATTGTTTGTTAGGCATTTGTCCATTAATCAACTCGATATCTTCTATAGAAACACTACAGCTACATTCTCCATATTCAGCATGAAAATGTGGAGGAAGATGGTCACGATAATTCATGTATATTTTAATACCCCGAAACATGCATATTGTTGGCATTTTATATTCCCTTCCCATTTATCAACATAACCGTCCCCGTAACACGCTTTACACTTCCATAATTATCGGTAATATCATCGGCCTGCGACCCGTTTTTTCATACAAATGTTTGCCTAAACGTTCACGTATCTGAGCTTTAATAACCGCCCACTCGCTGATATTCTTCTTGGCACATATATCCAGAGCTTCCCTTACCCTCTCCCGGGCATCCTCTATTAGCTGCTCGGATTCCCTGACATAGACGAATCCTCGGGTAACTATATCAGGTCCGGCGACCACATTGCCGCCATCCTTGTTAATAGTCACCACCACAATCATAATACCATCCTGGGATAGCTGTCTGCGATCACGCAAAACAATATTGCCGACATCTCCTACTCCCAGGCCATCAACTAGAATCCTACCTGAAGTAACCTTACCTGATATACTGGCCTTTTTCTTACCAACTTCAATAATCTGGCCGTTTTCGGCTACAAATATCCGGGAACGGGGTATACCTAGACTCTCCGCCAGTTTGGCGTGTTTCATGAGATGTCGGTATTCTCCGTGTACCGGTATAAAATACTTGGGCCTAATCAGATTCAGTAAAATCTTAAGCTCTTCCTGGGAAGCATGTCCGGAAACATGTACCCCCATAGTTTTTTCATAAATAACCTCGGCACCCTGACGAAATAAAAGATCAACCGTTTTTGCCACTAATTTTTCGTTACCAGGAATAGGACTAGCTGAAATAATTACCGTATCCCCGGCCTCAATACTCACCCAACGATGGTCGGCGGTAGCCATACGAGTTAGCGCGGACATTGGCTCGCCCTGTGAACCGGTAGTAACTATTACCACTTCCTGGGGTGGATACTTGTTTATATCTTCCATCTCAATCAATATGCCCTCCGGCATATCTATATAACCTAACTCCTGTGATATCTTCACATTATTTACCATACTGCGGCCAACTACAGCTATTTTTCTACCGTATTTTTGGGCTGTACATATCACCTGCTGAATCCGGTGTACATTGGAAGCAAAAGTGGTAACAATTATTCTACCTTCGCATTTACCAAACAGGTCATCAAAGGTATTGCCCACCACTTTTTCCGACATAGTAAAGCCAGGTTTATCAGCATTGGTGCTGTCCCCCAGCATTACCAGAACACCTTTTTCTCCCAGTTCCGCCAGTTTACGAAAATCCACTACCTGACCATCAACCGGAGTCTGATCCAGCTTTATATCACCGGTATGCAGAATTATACCCAGCTGGGTGTGAATGGCTATACCCATAGCATCAGGTATACTGTGACTGACTCTAAAAAACTCTACCTCAAAAGGCCCGATCTTCAAAATATCCCGTGGTTTAACGACGTGTAAGTTTTCGTTGCTCAGGTCATGTTCTTTTAATTTTCCTTCCACTATACCCAGAGTAAGTCTGCTTCCATAAACTGGAACATCCATCTCTTTTAAAAGATAAGGAAGGGCGCCGACATGATCTTCATGCCCATGGGTTAGTAAAATTGCTTTAACTTTTTCTCTATTTTCTAACAAATAAGTAATATCAGGAATTACGACGTCAATTCCGAGCAATTCCTCTTCAGGAAACATCAGACCAGCGTCGATTACAACAATGGTATCCTGATATCGGAAAGCCGTCATATTCTTGCCTATTTCCCCTAAGCCGCCCAGGGAAATAATCTGAATTCGGGAATCAGCATCCGACACCCTAACACCTCCTTTATTCAATTTTAAGGTTCCGAACATAACCACCTCGCTTATTATAGCCCATAAGACAGTTATATACAACTTCATATAATGGCAGGTTTTGTTAATTTTTATGTAAATTAATTAAGGATAGACCCTTTCGCCTATCCTTAATTTAGCTTGCTATGCTTGCGGTAATAATTTTGCATTAATTAATAATTCCTGTATAAATATCTTTTCGGTTTCATTAGCCTCCACCAGTGGTAAGCGTAACCCTCCTACATTTTGTCCCAACTGGTTTAATACCTCTTTCAGGGGTACCGGATTAGTGGTAATAAACAGCCCCTTAAAAATGGGGAAAAGCTGTTTATGTAAATCACCGGCCCGCTTAACCTCCCCGTTACCAAAGGCATCTATCATGGCCAAAATTTCTTTGCCCACCAGATGAGAAGCAATACTTACCACACCGCGTGCACCCAGGGCCATCATAGGTAAAGTAAGAGAATCATCACCGGAGTAAACTGTCATTTCCTCGGGCAGCAGGGTCATCAGGGTGGATACCTGATCCATACTGCCACTGGCCTCTTTGATGGCAACTATGTTTTCAATTTTAGCCAGCCGGGTAACTGTTTCTGGTAGCAGGTTAATGCCGGTACGTCCAGGAACATTGTATAGCATTACAGGTAAGGATATAGCCCCGGCAATTTTCCTAAAATGCTGGTATAATCCCTCCTGGCTAGGTTTGCTATAATACGGGCATACCAGCATAACACCGTCTACACCTAATTTTTCCGCCTCTTTACTTAATTCCAGTGAATGCTGGGTATCATTGGAACCGGTTCCGGCCCATACCGGGATACGTTTACCCAGTTTACCTTTTACGGCTGCAAATAGCTTTAGTTTTTCTTCATCAGTTAATACCGGGGATTCACCGGTAGTTCCGCTAACTACAATACCTTCACTGCCATTGTTGGCCAGGTAATCAGCCAGTTCTGCCGCTCTGGCATAATCGACCTGCAATTTGTCATCGTATGGGGTTATCATTGCAGTCAACAGCCTGGGAATCGTCATTTTATCACCGCCACTTCTATGTTATTAAAATAATAATGTCACTACTCGAACCGGGTAGACACATGGGTTAAGCCCCTGCACCCATTCGGTAAATATTTATATTGCCCCCTGGGGACACAGATGTATCCATTGATACAATTATTTATTAAATAAAAATCCGCGTAAATCCTTATAAATCAGCGCGATCCGCGTGAATTAAAACCTATTTCCTATTTAATTTCCCAATTCGAATTTATCATGCAAAGCATTTACTGCTTTTCCCAAGTCTTTTTCCTTAACCAGGCACCATATATTGGTATATGAATCTCCAGACTGCAGTATATTAATCTCTTGCGCATTCATGGCCGCTACTACACTGGCCATTACACCGGGGATTCCGGTCATGGCCGCTCCCACTACAGCCACCTTGGCGCAATTCATTTCCATTATGGGCTCGATATTAATCCCTTTAAGAGCCTTCCAGGCTCGATCCGCCTGTTCACCCTGTATGGTGAAAACAATGCGATCAAGCTGTACATTTATAAAATCTACACTTATACCGGCATCAGCCAGGCTCTGAAAAACATTCAGCTCCAACTGAGTTCCATTATTATTGCTATCCTCTATTTTAATCTGAGTCAGATTGGATGTATAGGTTATTCCTGTTATCAATTGGTCTTTAATCATGCGCTGATTGCCGTTATCGTAAAGCTGGTTACTTATCAGCGTACCTGTACTATTCAAGCGGGTAGACCTTACCCTGAGAGGTACATTTCCCTGCATGGCAATTTCTATAGCCCGGGGATGAACTACTCTGGCGCCCTCCCGGGCTAATTGGCAAATTTCATTATAGCTTATAGCATCAAGCAATCGGGCATTGGTTACTATGCGGGGATCTGCCGTCATAATGCCCTCTACATCGGTAAAAATATCAATTATTTCAGCATTTAAAGCTACTCCCAGAGCACTGGCAGTGGTATCGCTTCCTCCCCGTCCCAGGGTAGTAAGTTCCCCATTCTCACTTATGCCCTGAAATCCGGCTACCACCGGTGTAATGTCATTTTCCAGGCAGTCCATTATATTTCCAGGGTTAACATATAAAACATGGGCATTGCCAAAATTTCCGTCGGTAACTACTCCTGCCTGTTCTCCGGTAAGAAACCTGGTCTTTATACCTGTGTTGGAAAGATGATTGGCCAGTAATACTCCAGATATTATCTCTCCACAGGACATAATCATATCCATTTCTCTATCCAAAGGCTCTGGATTAGTTTCCTTTACCAGCTTAATAAAAGTATCTGTAGCATACGGATCATTTTCTCTTCCTATAGCTGATACTACAACTACCACTTTCCTGCCTGAACTAATGGTTGAGCTAACAATACTGCTGACCCGCGACCGCAGCTCAGTGGTGGTAAGAGAAGTTCCCCCAAACTTCTGTACAGCTATTTTCAAATATATTCACCTTCTTAATAAAGGTTTTTCTCAATGATTAGCCCGGCTATCTGAATAGCATTGGTAGCTGCGCCTTTTCTAATCTGGTCTGCTGCTACCCAGATGACCAGACCGTTATCGGTTGATATATCGCGACGTATCCTGCCGACAAACACCTCATCCCGGTAAGAGGAATAAAGAGGCATAGGATACTGGTTATTCTGGGGATCATCCTGCACTACTATCCCCGGGGCCTGAGATAGAATTTCCCGGGCTTGAGCAACCGAGAGGGGTTTTTCCGTTTCCAGGTTAATCGATTCAGAATGGCTCCGGTATACCGGTACCCTTACTGCCGTAGCAGCAATTTTCAGTTCTGGAGCATGCATAATTTTTTGGGTTTCCCAAACCATTTTCATTTCTTCCCGGGTATAGCCTTCTTCTACAAAAACATCAATGTGGGGGATAAGATTAAAGGCTATAGGGTACTGGAACACTTCCAGTACCGGCTGAGAACCGTTCATATGCGCCTTAGTATGCTGATCCAGTTCGTCCAGCCCAGCTTTTCCGGCACCAGAAACGGCCTGGTAGGTGGAAACCACCACCCTTTTTAGACCTGCTGCCCGGTGAATTGGATTTATAGCCACCACCATAATAATAGTAGAACAATTGGGATTGGCAATTATCCCTTTATGCCAGTCCAAATCCTCCGGGTTAACCTCGGGTACTACCAGGGGAACATTATTATCCAGTCGAAAAGCGTAGCTATTGTCAACAGCAACACAATCATTAGCCACGGCCTCTGGTATCAATTGCTTGCTAATATCGGTACCTACTGCAAACATGGCTACATCAGCCCATTTAAATGCATCATTGCCGGCAGCCCTGACTGTCAGTTCTTCTCCGGCAAACTTAACTTTGGTCCCTGCCTCACGGGGATCAGCCAGGCATAGTAATTCTTTTATCTTTAACTGCCGCTCTTCCAGAATTTTTAACATTTCCTGCCCAACTGCACCTGTTGCCCCAACTATTGCTAACTTTATTCCCTCAGCCACAACCAGTACCTCCTCTAAAAAAACATCTGGTTTCTATTTTAGCACTGCATTTTTTAATTCTCAAGAAACCAGGCCGGGGCCGAGTAAAACTGGCTGCAGTTGTTTCCCTTGCAGGGCACATACTACTGTATCCAAAAGTTTATCCATACAGGCAACCAGGGAATTGGATTTATTTAATGGGTCATCCTGGCGGAAGGGCACAAAATATATGTTTTTCATGTTAATTAAAAGTCCAATATTCCTGGCATTAATGCCCAGGGCATCATTGGTGGAAATCGCTATTACCACCGGTCTTTGATTGCGTAAATGAGCTTTAATAGCCATTAAGGCCGGCGTATCTATTATCCCAGTGGCCAGTTTAGCTATAGTATTCCCGGTTGCTGGAGCAACTACGACTACATCCAGTAGTTTTTGCGGACCAATTGGTTCAGCACCAACTATTGTGTTAATTATAGGCTTATTACATATCTCGCTTATTTCCGTTTTCAGATCCCTGACCTGGTAAAAGCGGTTGTCAGTCTCGTCAACGGTATATGAAAATACCGGTAAAATATCGGCACCTTCATTCTTAATATCCCTTATCTGGGGAATAACTTCGCCTACGGTACAATGAGAACCGGTAACTACTACCCCAACCCGGACCCCCCTTAACCGGTTGTGACTTTCCAGCAATCTCTACACCTCCCTTCAGGCAAATAGTAAACCGGCATCTAATTTTGACAGTTCACTTATAATTAATTGGGGAATAACATCTGCCAGAATTTTCCCTGCATATATCGGGGCGACCTTGCCGGGAAGACCAGGGGCAAGAATAGCCTTGAGACCATAGGTATTGGCTGCTTCAAAATCGGTTCCTCCTGGTTGAGTGGCCAGGTCAATTATAAGCACATCAGCATTAGTATATTTAAGAATATCCTTATCAATAACCAGGGCCGGAACCGTATTAAACACAATATCAGCACTGTTCATAATTTCCCGCAGCTCGGAGAAGCTGGCCCGTTTACACCCCATTTCATAAGCTCGGGCCAGTTGTCCCTGATTACGGGCAACTACGGTTACGTCAGAACCTAATGCTTTTAAGATCCGTGCCAATGTAATTGCAGTCCTGCCAAAACCAATAACGCAGGTTTTGCTGCCATGGACAGTTATGGGGGTTTCTTCCATTGCTATCTGGACAGCACCTTCGGCCGTAGGTATGGAATTAAGTATGGCTATTTCATCCATTTCAATTATTTCTATAAGGTTAAAACCGTAGACCTGTGCCCATTCCTTAAGAAATGGCCGGGCTGACCCGATTATAACCAGGGCATTGGGGGCCATAGTCTGTATAGCTTTTTCGCTAAGCATTAAACTGCTTTCAGCATAGATCGCTCTGATTAAACCATCAGGACTGGTACCTGGAATAGGTAAAATTACTACCTCTGACTCTTTACAGGCTTCTTCAACTGTATGAACAACAAAGGCCCCGGGGCCAATTTTGTCTCGGGGAAAACCAGTAACAACTACTGTAGCCCCCATTTTTACAAGTTCGTTTACCAGGATAAGCTCCCGCTCATCGCCCCCCAGTACGGCAATTTTAACTCCGGAAAGCACCGAGCTCACCATCATTCCCCCTTCGACAATAAACTATGGCCACGATTAATAGCATTATATGTACTCCGCCTAAATGTGGTGCTTGTCTGAAATGTCAACATCTATGGTTTATAAAGAAATAGGCAAAAAAAAGCGGGAAATATATCCCGCTAGTTTTCATTAAAATATAGCTTTTAGGCTAAACCTTGTAGCAGAGACTTTATTCCCTGCGGTTATCGGTGTTTCCTACCTTAATGGGCAATAAATTCCCCGGTAGAACCAAGATCGGGTTAGAGTAAATTTTCCATACCATAAACCAGGCCCTGGCGATCAATCATCTTTTTGACCACCATTAACACTCCAGGCATAAATCCAACTCTGTCTATGGAGTCATGACGGATGGTTAAGGTCTGCCCTGAGCCTCCAAAAATAACCTCCTGATGGGCAACCAGCCCGGGCAGACGAATACTATGTATTCTCACCTGGTCCAGATTACCACCACGACAGCCGGCGATTTTTTCAAATTCGCGGACATTTCTTGGAACCCGACTGCTGCGGCTCTCATTTATTAATTCAGCCGTCTTAATGGCGGTCCCGGAGGGAGCGTCCATTTTCTGGTCGTGATGTAACTCAATAATTTCAACGTCAGGAAAATACCGGGCTGCTTCCCGGGCAAATTTCATCATAAGAACTGCTCCAATAGCAAAATTAGGTATTATGGCCAGGCCGATGCTATTATCCACAGCCAGTTTTTCCAGTTGCCTCAGTTCTACTTCATTAAGTCCGGTAGTTCCTACTACGCAGGTAATATTCTTTTTTAAAGCCGTCCTGGTATTATTAAACACTGCCTGGGGATTGGTAAAGTCTATCATTACCCGGGGGTTGGTTTTTTCAATCACCCGTTCCAGGTCATTTTCTACCTTTAAATCTATCTCTTTCAGCTGGCTTAACTGAGAAAGTTTTTCTCCCTTCCCCCGGATATCAACCAGTCCTACCAGATGTAAATCCTCATCCGAGGAAACCGCTTTTACGGTCTCCAGCCCCATTTTTCCCAGTACTCCAGTTACGATTACTTTAATTTTGTCTGCCATAAACTTACCTCCATGTGTAATTCTGCATGTTGAATTAACTACAGTTTATTATACTCCCGGGCTTGTTCCAGAACAAACTTGCTTATTTCCTGCATAGCCCGGCGCTCAGTGAAGCTTAACCAGTCCTTATGTTTTCTTCCCTTTTTTATAAGTTTAATAAATTTTTCCACCTGGGAGATTTCTGATCTTATTTTGGTTATCAGGTCCGGTCCGCTGGTGTGCTGATACAGATTCTCCATATCCTCTATTATTTTATTGGCCCCATTATTAATAGCCATAACTGCAGCCTGTTCCAAAAGCAAATGTTTTTGCAGGTCATGTTCGAGAAACTCCTGGATTAGACCCCAACGTTTCTCATCCCGAACCATCAGAATTTGCATAGAAATATCCTTTTTGCAGCTTTCTATTATAAGAATCTGTTCTATAGTGTTTCTATAAAGACTATATACTCTATCCAGATTATCTTGATTAATTTCTTTCATACATACCTCCCCTGGTACCTTATACTATTTTAACTTACTACAAAAAAATTAGGTAAACCGAAAAGAGGATTATTTGTAATAGACCAGTTCAAATGCTATACTTTTGCTGTTACTTAGCCCGTTTGAAGGAGGAACCGATATGCCTTTTGATGGAATTGCTATCAGGGCTATATGCCGAGAGTTAGACTCGGATCTTGGCAATGCCCGGATAGATAAAATCTACCAGCCCGAAAAGGACGAAATAGTATTCTTAATACGGGCTTTTGGAAGCAAGTCCTTGCGTTTACTTATATCTGCCAACCCTCGTTGGGCCAGGATGCATAGCTGTGAGCAGAGAAAAGCTAATCCCAGCAACCCACCCGCTTTTTGTATGCTTCTGCGCAAATACCTGGAGGGCGGAAAAATAAAAGCCATCCGGCAAGTGGATTTTGAGCGCATAGTGCATATATACATAGAAGCCCTGGATGAGTTTCGGGAATGGAAAACCAGGGTTCTGGTCTGTGAGTTCATGGGTCGACATTCCAATATAATACTGCTAAATCCTGAAAACCAGATTATACTGGACGCCATTAAAAAATATGGCAGCGACCTTAGTTCTTATCGTGAAGTCTTACCGGGCAAAAATTACATAAGCCCGCCTGATCAGGGTAAACTGAATCCCCTTTCCTGTAGCTTTACCGATTTTGGGCAGCTTATGTGGAAACAGGAGCCCGATTCTTCGCTGTCATCCTCACTGTTTAAGGTTCTAAGCGGTATCAGTCCCTTTAGTGCCCAGGAGATATGTCAGGCTGTCGGTATTGATCCGGATCTGCCGGTAGAAGAATGCGGCGAATTTGAATTTAGCAGTATTTTCACCCAGGTGCAAAAGACTATTGCAGCTATAGATAATGGTCTGTTTGAAACCCGCTTACTTTATAAAAATAACCAGCCCTGGGAATTTGTCATATCTCTACCTTCCCCGCTACCTGCCGGAGCCAAAAATATGGTTTATCCTTCAGCTAATACCGGAGTCGACGATTACTACCAGCAGCGCTTGGATAAAATCCGGCTGGATTCCAGCAAAACTAATATTACTCGCACCATCAAATCACAGCTGGATAAGGCTTATCGCAAGAGATTTCTGCAAGAAGGGGATAAAAGCAGAGCCCTGGAGAATGAAAAGTATAAGACCTGGGGTGAGCTCCTAACCTCCTATGCGCACCAGTTTCAAAAGGGCGATACCGTGGCCCAATTGCAGGATTTTTATACCGAAGAACCGGTAACTATTGACCTGGATCCCCGTTATACCCCAATCCAGAATGCCCAGAGGTATTTTAAAATTTACAACAAAAGCCGTTCCGCCCTCAAGCATCTTAAGAAATTACTGGCTAGAAACCAGCAGGACATTGATTACCTGGAATCAGTCCTGGTGTCTATTAAACAGGCTGAAAACCTGGATGAACTGAATGAGATCATCGAAGAATTGGTAAAAGAAGACTACTTGAAAGAACACTCCAAACGTAAAAAGCAGCAGCAGCGCAGTGAACCGCGCCATTTCGTTTCTTCCGATGGGCTGGAGATTCTCGTGGGCCGAAATAATCGCCAGAATGATATACTGACCCTGAAACAGGCCCAGGGGCATGATCTGTGGCTGCATGCCAAAGACATCCCCGGAACCCATGTTATAGTTAAACTACCGCAATCTTTAACATCTATTAATGATGTTCCTGACAAGAGCCTGGAGGAAGCTGCCAATCTGGCAGCCTATTTCAGCAAAGCCCAGGAATCCACCAAAGTACCGGTTGACTATACTTTTCGGGCTAATGTGCGTAAGCCCGGTGGAGCCCGCCCAGGAATGGTTATCTACGACAACTACTGGACCATTATGGCCAATCCGGGCGAAGCCAGGATCGGTGAGGAGTGAGGAGATAGGGGTTAGGGGTAGAAAGTACTGGAATGTGTAGGGGCGAACCCGCGTGTTCGCCCGCGGTCAGTAATTCTGTCCCGGGTTTTATTGTCGGCAAGGGAAGTATTTGTTAATAGTTCTTCCTTTTTTGGTATAATAAGTCATGGAGTTGCCGTTTGGCGGTTAGTCACTTTCCCGCGAGGGGAGGTGATGCCTGTGATTACATATGGCGAATTGTTTCAATTCTGTCTGGTGATCGTAGGAATTATTTCTCTGTGCATCATGTGCAGAAAATAGCGAAACCGCCTTGTAATTAGGCGGTTTCCGAAAACAATTCGGACTAGCCGCCCTGCAAAAAGCGGCAACTCCTTTAATAACTATATAATAGCATCCAACAAAACATACGTCAACGAAACATCCCCGTTAGTATCACGTAATATCTCGAGGTCGTTTACAGAACCTCGACCGAGCCGTCCGGGTTTTTCTGGACTTTGCTGTCTTCTTCCAGTATGTAGACTTTATTATTCACCGTATCTATAGCTACATCCCGATTAATCAGGGTGGTCACCTCGTCCTCGGTTACCAGGGTGCGAATTTGAACCCCGTTGTCATAAAGTTGTATGGTTAATTCTCCATGTTCCCGTTTAATTACCTCATGCTGGTGCCGGGTATAAGGTTTCATAAAAATATACTCATAACCACCCTCGGCAAAAAACATTTCCTGTCCATTAAGAAAGACCCGCACCGGTATCCCCTCCTATTTAGCGCGACTGCCGGGTTTCACTAGAGGTAGTTTGCCTCGGGCACAGAGCGGGCAATCAGAGACCTCCCAGGAACTAATATCCATGGTCAGAACCGCTTCCTGTTTTACCCCGAAATCGACCTTACCGTTACTTCTGTCCACCAGTACTCCAACGCCTACTACTTTGGCACCAAATTTCTCCACTACGTTCATGACTTCCTTTACTGAGCCTCCTGTGGTTACTACGTCTTCAACCACCAGAGCCCTCTGTCCGGCGTCCATTACAAAACCTCTCCTGAGAACCATTTCCCCATCTAACCTTTCGGTGAATATAGCCGGTACATT
>JAQUGU010000020.1:0-10701 GCA_028683995.1 Syntrophomonadaceae bacterium
ACCATGATGCAGGCCCAGAGCCTGCAACAGGCAGTCAGCACCAGTGTAATGAAGATGGAGATGGATTCGGCCAAGCAATCTGCGCAGGCTTTAATCGAGATGATGGAAAAATCAGTACTTCCCCATCTCGGTAGCCAACTGGATATTATTGCTTAGGATTACACGTTATTTGCATGTTTTCGGCCATAAATAAGTTTAAGCGACCAAGGGGGAGCCAATGTATGATCATGGGCATCTCCCTTAAAGTTATAATGCAATTACGAGGGGAAATTATGGAGAAATTGATTACCTTATCTAGAGATATGGTTGAACTGAGTAATACTATCAAAGAGGGTCTGGAGCATCTGGATAAAAGATTGGCTGATGGGCATTTGGAAGATAGTTATTATCTGTTCCAGGATATTGTACAGGCATTTTATTCTGTTACCCGGGCAATGGAATCCGTACAGTCTAGCATTGAGATTGATACAGTAGTCCAGGCGGCAGATAAATTACTAAATGCGTTTGAAAAGTTATCAATTTCCTACGAGGATCAAAAACTAAACCAGGCTCGTATGGATTTACAACTCATATTGTCACCTGCCTTATCCGCCTGGAGCAACGAATTACATAAATGCTTGCAACCTATCATGGAATCCTAAAATAGTAATGAATTTGTCTTCCTTCCCGGGACTAGCCTCCCGGGTTTTTCATTTTTTAAAGTTTTTTAGCTAGCTATACGATATTTATATATAGTTACGGCAGAGGAGGAGATAGCTTGAACCTTAATGCACAAGCATATGACCAATACAAAAGATCAAGTGTGGAAACAGCCCCGGAAAAGCTTATTACCATGCTTTACGAAGGTTTGTTAAAAAACATTAAACATGCCAGGAAATTTATTGAAAACAAAGATATAAACCAGGCGCACCGGGAAATTATTAACGGGCAGGAAATTTTAGTGGAATTAATGGCCAGTCTTAACATGGATTATGAAATTTCCAAGCCCATGTTTTTACTCTATGAATATCTACATCATCAAATGGTGCAGGCTAATGTGAAAAAGGATGCGCAAATATTGAACGAGGTAGAAAACTTTGTAATTGAGTTGCGTGATACCTGGCAGGAAGCGATTATAAAAAGTAAAAGTTTACCCCCGGCAGAGATAAGTACCGGCAATACCGCAGGGGTAGTAAGCAATGCAGTAGTGGGAGCAAGTACTGATAATACCGTGGTTTCTCATATAAACGTTAAGGGGTAATCAGGTTATAAAGTTTTGATTTTAAAGTATAATCTAATAAATATCGATAATATTAGTAACTAAATTTTGTGCAGGGAGGCGGAAAAAATGCGGGTTGATGGGCAAGGGATGGCGGTTAACACTCCCGCAGTAATTGACACAGGTCGGAATATGGTTCGTGAAGAAACATTGCACGATCAACAAAAAAACAGGGTAAGTGTGGAGGAATTAGTGGCATCCAGGGCAAGCAAGGAAGAAGTCCACCAGGCTGTTGAAATTGCCAATGATATCATGAATCTATCTAATTTCCACCTGGAATTTCAACTTCACGAAGACAGTGGGCGTTTCCAGGTAAGGGTGATAGATAACCAGAGTAAAGAAACCATTAAGGAAATACCACCTGATTACATGCTGGACTTAACGGCTCGTTTAAAGGAAATGATTAATCAGGCACTGGGAATACTGGTAGACGAATTGGTGTAGTAAATTTCGATTAACTTAACCAAATTGCTGACCGCAGAATCAGGAGACTAGCTCTTAAGGTGCCTGTATAAGAAAGTTGGATATAATCAATGGTTTCGCAATCAATACTGCAAAAATTAATTGAAATTCGGGACCTTTTCAGGATAATTGAACAGTTTTCTCATGCCATTTATGATACCTTGCAACAGGAAGAAGAGCCTGGCGAAAGGTTACTGGAATTATTACAGCAACGGACAAAAACTATTGAAGAAATAGATGCAGTGTACCCGGTGTTGAATCACGGACTTGAAGAATTAATAAATCATCCTGAGTTAGCCACCAGGGAAGAGATAGAAGAAATAAAGAGCCAGAGGGAAGAAACTATTGAGCTGATAAAAGAAATAAGGGAACTGGATGAAAAATCATTATGCCGGATGCACGAGCAAAAGGATAATATAGCACTTAAACTGCAGCAGAGCCGGGCCAGCAGTAAAGCCCACAAAGCCTACCTGCAGGAGGATATTTATACCGAGGGCTGGTTTATTGACCAGAAGAAATAACTTGGGGCTACTTTTAAGGGCCGGTAAGAAAAACAAAGGAAAGATTTTAAGTGAGAGATATACTTATTGATAATATTATCCATAATTTTGAAGAGCAATGGCAGGTGTGTGAAAAAATGGCTGCCTCTGCCCAGGAGCAGCTGGAGATACTGCAACAGGCGGAAACGGGGATACCCTCACAGGTTATGGATATTATGGCCAAACGGCAAACACTGCTGGAAGATTTGCAGGTGCTGGAGGCTAAAAATCGGGGTTTTCAGGAGCAGATAGTAAGCGAGCTGGGAATTAACGATTTTACCTTGAGCCAGCTTGAGGCGAAGCTGGAAAATGAACAGTTTGCCCATCTTAAAGAAATGGTAAACCAGCTGGGTACTATGCTTAAATCTATTAGTGAAATTGACGACCAGAGTCAAGTATTGATGAGAGAAGGTCTAACCCGGGTTAACAAAACCAAAACTCGGGCAAATAATAAGCAGGCCAGTAATGCCTATAACCAGGCCAAAGAACTTAAGTAATTTAGAATTAACCCCCCATGGCCGGAGGACGTAACCACGAATGAAAATGTCTTGACATGCTCTTCCTGTACAGGAGCACGTAATCTGTAGGGGCGAACCCATGTGTTCGCCCGGAATAGGCAGCTTTATATGCAACGGGATTCACCCTCCGGAGGTCAGTGGTCGGGCCGGGCAGCCCCTACGAAAATTATAAAAAAGAATCCGCGTAAGTCCTGTAATAATCCGCGACCTTCCGCGTCTATTGAAAGCGCTATTTTCTTACAAATTCTCAATTCTTAATTTCGAAAAGGCATTTCTTGCTATTTTAAAATATGGTGGGTATAATATTGTATACGGGTCGGTATGATGCTTTATGGTATGTGTTGCCGGCTAAATTCTAAAAAGTGAGGGATATCTTTCTATGTTCGAAGACAAAACCTTAGTGTGCCAGGATTGTGGTCAGGAGTTCATTTTCACTGCTGGAGAGCAGGAATTCTATCATGAAAAGGGATTTGAAAATGAACCCAAGCGTTGCCGGGAATGCAGAACTAACCGGCGTAACAACCGCAATGGCAGCAGAGCTCCACGCGAGATGTTTGATGCCGTATGTGCCAGATGTGGAGCTGACACCCAAGTTCCTTTTAAGCCTGTAGAGGGCAGACCTGTTTACTGCATGGAGTGTTTCCAGCAAATGAAAGAAGCAGAGTTATAAAATAAAGGAATATTACACCGGGCTGTAAAAGGCCCGGTTTTTTCATTTCAAACAGGGGGACGTTCTTTTTGTTTGCTTGGTACAAGCAAACAAAAAGAACGTCCCCCTGTTTGGCTGCGGTATTTATAACAGATTTTATGCATAATACTAAAAGTAATAATATAGAGGATTTCTTTCTATTCAAGTAGAATAATATACATAAGCAACGGGAAAGGAGTGGTCGTTTATGAAGTTTGAAATCAGAGGTAAAAACATTGAACTTACTGATGCTCTAAAGGACTATACCACTAAAAGGCTTTCCAAGTTGGAAAAATACATTGAGGATGTAAAGGAGGCTCAGGTAGCCCTGTCGGTAGGCGCTGAAGGTCACAAAGTAGAGGTTACCATACCCCTTAACGGGATAATACTCCGGGGTGAAGATTGTACTGATGACATGTACAGTTCAATAGACCTGGTAGTGGAGAAACTGGAAAAACAAATTGAAAAGTACAAAACCAGATTATATAGGAATAACCGCGGGGCAGGTTTGAAAAAGGCCTTGAGGGAAGAAGCTATCAAGGAACTGGATAAGGGTTCGGCTGCCGAAAAATTTAACATTGTACGTACCAAGAGATTCGCCTTAAAACCCATGGATGAAGAGGAAGCGATTATGCAGATGAACCTTTTGGGGCACAATTTCTTTGTGTTCTTTAATTCTGGTACTGAGGAAGTAAATGTTGTTTACAAGCGCAAAGACAAGGGCTATGGTCTGATTGAGCCGGAATTTGATTAGTTGAAGGCTTGCCAGCAAAGTGATAATATAAAAATGTTAATTAATTGAATGTAGTATTAGGAGGAACCTGAAATGGTTCCTCTTTTTTTAGAGGAGAGAACAATCATGATAAAAGATGCCCTGAAGAGACTGCTTGACGATAATGAAAAAGAAGTTAAGCGCCTGCGCCGCAAGGTGGAGAATATTAACCGGTTGGAAGCGGATTTTGTGGCTTTACCGGCGGAAGAATTTCCCCGTAAAACTGCTGAATTTAAGGAAAGATTAAAGCAAGGGGAGAATTTAAACGATATATTAGCAGAGGCTTTTGCCCTGGTGCGGGAGGCCTCCCGCCGTACCCTGGGAATGAGGCATTTTGATGTCCAGTGTATTGGCGGCATGGTTTTGCATGAAGGCCGTATATCCGAGATGAAAACGGGTGAAGGTAAGACCCTGGTAGCTACTTTGCCGGCTTACTTGAATGCCCTGGAGGGGAAAGGGGTTCACATTGTAACGGTCAACGATTACCTGGCTACCAGAGACTCGGAGTGGATGCGACCAGTTTATGAATATTGCGGCTTATCATTGGGACTTATCGTGCATGGTCTGAGTTATGAGGAACGCAGGTACGGTTATTCCTGTGATATCACTTACGGGACTAATAACGAATTTGGCTTTGATTATTTGCGCGATAACATGGTGATAGCCCCGGAACATATGGTGCAGCGGGATCTACATTATGCGATTATAGACGAGGTTGACTCCATCCTTATAGACGAGGCGCGTACCCCTTTAATTATTTCCGGTGAAGGGGACAAACCTACCGATCTCTACTACAGGATAGCAAAATTCATTCCCCGTCTGGTAAATGAAGAGGATTATAAAGTAGATGAGAAAGCCCACCTGGTAACCCTGACCGAAGAGGGGGTACATAAGGTGGAAAAGTATTTTACCATTGATAACCTGTCGGAAAATATGGAACTGGCGCATCATGTAAACCAGGGGCTCAAAGCCCACGGTCTGATGAAGAGAGACCGGGATTATGTGGTTAAAGATGACCAGGTGATAATAGTAGATGAATTTACCGGACGCTTAATGTTCGGGCGTCGCTACAGTGATGGTTTGCACCAGGCGATTGAGGCCAAGGAAGGGGTTAAGATTGAGAAAGAGTCGCAGACTCTAGCAACTGTAACTTTTCAAAATTATTTTCGCATGTATAAAAAACTGGCTGGTATGACTGGTACCGCTAAAACCGAGGAAGAAGAATTTCGTAAGATTTATGGTATGGACGTGGTAGTTATCCCTACCAACATGCCCATGGTCAGAGAGGACCGGCCTGATTTTATTTATCGCAGCGAGGTCGGAAAATTCCAGGCGGCGGTGGAAGATATTGAGGAACGTTACCACCAGGGCCAACCGGTACTGGTCGGTACTATTTCCATAGAAAAGTCTGAGCTGTTAAGCGATATGCTGCGCAAAAAGGGTATTCCGCACCAGGTTTTAAATGCCAAACACCATGAAAAGGAAGCCCAGATAATAGCCGGTGCAGGTGAGAAAAGCACTGTGACTATAGCCACCAATATGGCTGGTAGAGGAACTGACATTGTTCTGGGTGACGGGGTAAAAGAGTTGGGTGGCTTGTATGTCCTGGGTACGGAAAGACATGAGGCCCGCCGTATCGATAACCAGTTACGTGGTCGTTCCGGGCGTCAGGGAGACGCCGGGGAATCACGTTTTTATGTTTCATTGGAAGACGATTTGATGCGTCTTTTCGGGGCTTCTACCATCGAAGGGGTTATGGATCGCCTGGGGATGGATGACAGTATGCCCATTGAGAATAAAATGGTATCGCGGGGCATTGAAAACGCCCAGAAAAAGGTAGAAAGCCGCAACTTCAGTATAAGGAAAAATGTTTTAGAATATGACGATGTTATTAACCAGCAAAGAGGAATAATTTACGGCGAACGTAAAAAGGTGCTGGATGGTGAAAACCTGAAAGATACCATTTCCAGTATGATTGATGATGTCATCGATGAGGTGGTAAATGGCTATGCCGGTGAGATAAAGTATTCCGATGATTGGGATTTAACGGGTTTGCTAACTTATGTGGAACAGCATGTCCTTCCCGGTATAGATTTTACTATCGATGAGCTTAAAGGGATGACCCGCAGGGAAATGAAGGATCTCCTGCAGGAGCGCACCCACCGCCTCTATGAGGAGCGGGAAGCGGAACTGGGCAGTGAGACCATGCGAGAACTGGAAAGGGCCATCATGCTCAGGATTATCGATGATAAGTGGATGGATCACATCGATGCCATGGATCAGTTGCGCAATGGTATATCCCTGCGGGCTTACGGGCAGAGGGATCCGCTGGTGGAGTACAAATTCGAAGCCTTCAATGCCTTTGAGGCCATGGTTTACAGCATAAAGGAAGACGTTGTCCGCTATATCCTGCGGGTTAAAGTGGTACAGCAGCCGCAGGAACGCCAGACTTTTGTTAACCAGGGGGAAGAGGCGGAGAAGAAACCGGTCCGGGTGGGAAAGAAAATAGGACGCAATCAACCCTGCCCCTGCGGTAGCGGTAAAAAATATAAGAACTGTTGTGGAAAAGGGGTTAGTTAATGGATATAGCAACTCTGATAGGTTTACTGATAGGATTAGGGGGATTAATCGGCGGTTTTCTCTGGGAAGGCGGCACCGTTGGCATGCTGATAGTAAAAACGGCCGCTGTAATCGTATTTGGGGGTACCTTCGGAGCAGTTATATTAAGTTTTACTATGGAAGAGATAAAAACAGTTCCGTATTTTCTTAAAGTGGTATTTTTGGATAAGAAGATTGATTATCTGACCGTTCTTGATTCCCTGGTAGAAACGGCTGACAAAGCCCGCCGCGAAGGTTTGCTCAGCCTGGAAAGCCAGCTTAGTGAAATAAATAACCCTTTCCTGGCCCGAGGACTACAACTGGTTATAGATGGAACTGACCCGGAGCTTACCCGGAACATGCTGGAAATGGAAATTGAGGCTTTTGAAAACAAGGAAAAGGTGGGCCAGGATATATTCATGTCAGCGGGCGGTTTTGCCCCTACTATGGGTATTATAGGTACGGTTATGGGCCTGGTCCACGTTTTGAGTAATGTTTCTGACCCCGATAAACTGGGTGGTGCTATTGCCGTTGCCTTCCTGGCTACTCTCTACGGTGTTGGCTCCGCTAACGTGCTGTGGATTCCATTTGGTACTAAGATAAAAGGTAAATCGGCCAAAGAGGTTCTTTTAATGGAACTGGTCCTGGAAGGTATACTTTCCATTCAGGCGGGAGAGAATCCCCGGGTAATAAGGGAAAAACTTATGACCTTCCTGCCGCCACAGACCAGGGAGGCTGCAGTCGAACAGCAGCAGGCCCAGGCGAGGATGTGATTAAGTGGCAAGGCGCCGGAGAAAAAAAGAACCAGAAAATGAGGGTGGTATGGAGCGCTGGCTTATTACCTATGCTGACCTGATTACGCTCCTGATGATATTTTTTATCTTGATGTATACCATGAGCCAGGTGGACGCGCGCAAATATGCAGCCGTAGCCAATTCTCTCAGCGTGGTCTTAACCGGCCAGGCCCTTTCCGTGCTGGAAACCCAGGGCCCTTCCCTGGTAGAAGGCATATCAGGACAGCAGGTACCGGAAGGACCGGGAGCAGCACCGGCCCAGCAGGGTGAATTAGATGAAGTTAAGCAAATGATAGCTGAATTTATTAAGACTAAAGACATGGAAGCCAGTCAGGGTGAGGCTCAGGGTAATGCTGCGGTTACCAAATTAAGTGACCATATTATAGTATACGAACAGGAACGGGGTCTGGTAATAAGTTTTAAGGATACTCTGCTTTTTGCCAGTGCTTCGGATCAGTTGACCCCCAGGGCGCAGATGATTATCCGGGAGATAGGTAGTACTTTGGTTAAGTTACCCAACTATATTCGGGTAGAAGGGCACACTGATGATGTACCAATAAATACCGGCAAATTTCCTTCCAACTGGGAGCTCTCGGCATTGCGAGCTTCCAATGTAGTTCACGTACTTAGCGAAGACGCCGGCATACCGGCAGAACGCATGTCCATAATAGGGTATGGCGAGTATCGCCCGTTAGTTGCCAATGAGGATACGATAAGCCGGGCAATGAACCGTAGGGTAGATATTGTTATACTTAAGAAGAAATATGATTATTTCGAACCGGCAGTGAGCCAGACAAAACCATAAAGGGGTGAAAAGTCTTGATTGAAGATCCGCACGCAGTTTGCAGTGATATAATAAAACGACTTGGAGAAGTGAGGGCTTCTCTTTGACATTGACGGCCAGAAACAAAAAGTAGAGCAACTGCATAAAAAGACTCTTAATGAAAACTTCTGGAATGAGCGTCAAGAAGCCCAGCAAATACTGAAAAGCATCAGTCAGATGCAGGAGAATATTGATAATTATTGTACTCTCTGGGATAAAGTCAATTATCTTAAGGATCTGCTGGATATGGCCCAGGAAGAGGGAGAACAGGAACTCTGGAATGATACCGTAATAGAATTACAGGAATTACAGAAGAAATTTCGGGAGTTTGAACTCCTGGTTTTGTTTTCTGGAATTCATGATGAAAGGGACGCCATTGTCTCCCTGCATGCCGGTGCCGGTGGTACCGAAGCTCAGGACTGGGTAGAGATGCTCTTGCGCATGTACACCCGCTGGGCGGAATCAACCGGGTATTCAGTGGAAATTATGGACTATCTTGCTGGCGATGAAGCAGGGACCAAGAGTGTAACCTTTATGGTAAAGGGTAAATATGCCTATGGTAAATTAAAATGCGAAGAAGGGGTACATCGGCTGATTCGGATTTCCCCCTTTGATTCATCCGGGCGCCGGCATACTTCTTTTGCTTCTATTTCAATCCTTCCTGAGATAATTGAAAATGTTGAGGTAAATATTAACCCGGAAGAATTGCGCATAGACACATACCGCTCTAGCGGTGCCGGCGGGCAGCATGTTAATAAAACTGATTCCGCGGTCCGCATTACTCACCTGCCCACCGGTATTGTGGTACAATGTCAGAATGAGCGTTCCCAACATGCCAATCGCCTGTCGGCCATGAAGATATTGACGGCTAAATTATATGATTTGAAGCAAAAAGAAGTGGAAAATAATTTACAGAATCTTAAGGGAGAATATAAAGAAATAGCCTGGGGCAGTCAGATTAGAACATATACCTTGAATCCTTTCAGTCTTATCAAAGACCACCGTACTAACCTGGAGGAAGGTAATGTTCAGGCCGTACTGGACGGCGACCTGGACGATTTCATCTATGCCCGGCTACATCAGAAAGCTAATTAGACGCAAAAGACCGGGGAATAGACGCGGAACCCGCGGAATCTTAAAGGAATGACGCGGATAAATTTTTATAAGAAAATGGATTTTATTTGATACTGAATAACATACCCATAGGGTTCATAGATACTCCCTACAGTCGCCATTAAGGTAGCAAGAAACACAGATTAATGCAGAATCTTTTTAAATAATAACTTACCCCTATCTGTTGTTTGCATACGTGGTTATGTGTACTTTAAAACATATTTCTCTCTATTTTTAATCCTAAATTACCGCGTAGTTCCCTAATATTTCCGCGGTTTCCGCGTCTAAAATGAATCCATTTAAGGAGCGCTGATGGTGAAGGAGATTACAGAAGAAGCAGTAGCAACCACCACCGAAAAGGCCCGGCAGATACGCCGTAATATCATTAAAATGCTGGGGCAGGCAGGTTCAGGACATACCGGCGGGTCGCTTTCTGCCAGTGATATAGTAGCCTGCCTGTATTTTTGGGAAATGAATATTGACCCGGTCAAGCCCCATTGGGCGGAGCGGGATCGTTTTGTACTAAGTAAAGGTCACGCGGCCCCGGTACTTTATGCGGTGCTGGCGGAAAAAGGTTTCTTTGCCCCCGATGACCTCAATCATTTGAGAAAACTGGGCAGTCCTCTGCAAGGACACCCGGATATGCGCAAAGTCCCCGGGGTGGAAGCTTCGACCGGTTCCCTGGGACAAGGAATATCCTGGGCGGTGGGAATGGCCCTGGCCGGGAAAATCGATAAGAAATCTTACCGGGTTTATGCCCTGCTGGGTGACGGGGAAATTGAGGAAGGTATGGTCTGGGAGGCGGCCATGGCTGCAGCTCATTATAAACTGGACAACCTTATGGCCTTTGTTGACCATAACGGGTTGCAGATTGATGGCCGGGTACAAGAGGTTATGTCCCCCCTGCCTATTCCCGATAAGTTCAGAGCCTTCGGTTGGGAGGTCCTGGAGATAGATGGGCATGACCATAACCAGATAATGAAGGCATTAAATTTTGCCCGCACGGTGAAAGGCAAGCCTACAGCCGTAATTGCCCATACGGTGAAGGGTAAGGGCTGTTCCTTCATGGAGGACCGGGTAGAATGGCATGGCACAGCCCCCAAACCCGAAGAAGTCGAAAAAGCCCTGGCGGAACT
>JAQUGU010000020.1:10801-13127 GCA_028683995.1 Syntrophomonadaceae bacterium
CTGGTGGAATTAGGTGGTTTGCATGATGATATCGTGGTACTGGATGCTGACCTTTCCAAATCCACTAAAACCGCTGATTTTGCTAAAAAGTTCCCGGAACGCTTCTTTAATGCCGGCATTGCCGAGCAGAACATGATGGGCATGGCTGCCGGACTGGCAGCAGCAGGTAAAGTAGTCTTTGCCAGTTCCTTTGCCATTTTTGCTGCGGGCCGGGCCTTTGAGCAGGTGCGTAATTCTATAGCTTATGCCAATTTAAATGTCAGAATCTGTGCCACCCATAGTGGCATAACCGTAGGTGAAGACGGCGGTTCCCACCAGTCGGTAGAGGATATTGCCATCATGCGTAGCATACCTAATCTAACTGTAATTGTTCCTTCGGATGGCGTAAGCACCCGTCTGGCGCTTTTTCAGCTTTATGAGCATCAGGGTCCAGCTTATTTGCGCCTGGGACGGCCAGCCTTACCTATTATCTATAAAGATAATCTCGATTTCCAAATTGGCCGCGGGATAGAGCTTCGCGATGGCCGGGACGCCACTATTATTGCCTGTGGAATTATGGTATCTCTGGCCCTGCAGGCGGCGGAAATCCTGGCTGTAGAAGGGACTCAGGTGTCAGTAGTGGATATGCATAGCATCAAGCCCCTGGATAAGGATTTAATTGTTCGCCTGGCCCAGCATACCGGGGCTCTACTTACAGCTGAAGAACATAGTATTATTGGGGGGCTGGGCAGTGCAGTTTGCGAAGTAGTAAGCGAAAATTGTCCGGTGCCGGTAATTCGGATGGGAATTAACGATGTTTTCGGACAATCCGGTACTCCTGACCAGCTAATGCAACATTATGGATTAACTGTCGATAAAATAGTCCAGAATATTCACCTTTTACTTAGAAAGAAGACAAAATAAAAAAGGAATTCCTATTGTTTTTGTAGAACCACCATTATTGGTGGTTTTTTTTAATTTGGAGGTAATTGGATGCTAGTTCAGTTTTATAATGTCTCCAAAATATATCCCAATGGTGTTAAGGCTTTGGATGATATTTCGCTAAAGATAGACCGGGGTGAATTTCTGTTTTTGATGGGCCCCAGTGGAGCTGGAAAATCTACTCTGGTTAAGATGCTGTTTCGGGAGGAACTTCCTACCCGGGGGCAAATATTCCTGGCTTCTCGAAGCATAGTAAGGATGAGGCGCAGGGAGGTACCTCGTTTAAGACGAAATATTGGGATTGTTTTTCAGGATTTCAAGCTATTAGAGAATAAAACTGTATATGAAAATGTCGCTTTTGCCATGGAAGTTGTTGGTACCAGCAGCAGGGAGATAAAAGAGCGAGTTACGGAAGTAATTAAGATGGTGGGACTAAAAGGCAAGGAGAAATCCTTTCCCGGGGAACTCTCCGGCGGGGAGCAACAGCGGGTAGGAATTGCCCGGGCTCTGGCTAACCGTCCCCTGCTCCTGATAGCGGATGAGCCTACCGGGAATCTGGATATCGATACCTCGCATGAAATAATGGAATTATTGTTCAATATTAACCGCACCGGAACTACAGTTATTATGGCTACCCATGCACGGGAACTGGTGAAATCTGCCGGTAAACGGGTGCTTATGTTACAAGAGGGCAAAATCGTAACTGATAACCTGCCCGGGGAGATAGTGTTATGAGGCCGGGAAGTATTATTTATTTTTTGCGGGAAGCCTTAAAATCACTGTCCCGGAATCGCTTGTTAAGCATTGCTACAATTTCCACAGTGGCGATTTCTATACTTATACTGGGCTTTGCGGTTTTACTGACTATTAATGCCGGTGCCCTTATGAACTACCTGGAATCAGATGTAGAAATAGTAGCCTTTTTGGATAAGGATTTGACTAAATCACAGATTAGTGATGTTAAGCAGGATTTAACCGCTATTACCGGAGTAAAATCGGTTAAATTTGTTTCCCGGGAGCAGGCTCTGGCCAAACTGCAGGAAAGTTATGGGGGCAAGGAATATAATTTAAAAGAGACTCTGGGTAAAAACCCGTTGCCTCACAGTTATGAAATTAAGGCGGATGACCCGCACAGTGTTCCCCAGATTGCTGTCCAGGTGAAGAAGATTGACGGTATTTACAAGGTTAACTATGGGCAGGGAGTGGTGGAAAGGTTATTTAAGGTAACCCGCTGGGTGCGCATTGTCAGCATGGTGTTTATTGTTTTACTGGTTTTTGCGGCGGTATTTTTAATTGCCACAACCATCCGCCTGGCCATATTTGCCCGTCGCAAGGAGATTTATTTGATGAAGCTGATTGGCTCTACCGATTGGTTTGTGCGCTGGCCATTTTTTATCGAAGGAGT
>JAQUGU010000228.1:0-1683 GCA_028683995.1 Syntrophomonadaceae bacterium
CTGGCCGGTGACTGGACCAAAGCAGCGGGGGTAATAAATGTATCCGTAGATCAGCCTTTGCGCCAGTTAGAAGGGAAAAACTATGCCAGTCTGGAACAGATTCTATTATGGGATGCAGATGTAATTCTGGTAAATGAACCTGGAGTAGTAAATTATATTATGACTAATTCGCAGTGGTCACCCTTAAAAGCGGTTAAAGCTAAAAAAGTTTACCAGATGCCCATAGGTATGTCCCGCTGGGGGCATCCAGGCGGACTGGAAACACCGCTGGCTATTATGTGGACTGCAAAGCAACTCTATCCTGAACAGTTTAAGGATTTGGATATAAGAGAAGAAACTCGTAGTTTTTACCAGACCTTCTTTGATTACCAGGTATCAGATAAAATGCTCACCAATATATTAAATGGTGAAGGTATGCGGGGGCATAAAAATCCGCGGCAGTAAGGGATGGTAACACCCTGGAGGTGATATATAATGTGGAAGGTTACTGATAAGGGTGAAAAAGTGTTTTCCCTGGGGAAAGAAGCATGGCAGGAAGCAGTTACGGAAGCCGGTAAATGTATCCATTTTAGTCTTGATGATGAAGATGAATGGGTTAGTGAGGAAGAGCGCTCCTGTTACAACTGCCGCTATCGCCGTTGGACCTCGGAAAGCTTTGTCTGTTTAAAATAATTTTAATATTATTTATCTTTGGCTTAAAACATAGGAGTAGCCATAGTATCATGCCTGAAAGAATCGTATTCCTAAGGCATATTATCCGTTGTATAACCTTGAGTTATACTTGCCATTATCTGGTTTGACATATACACTGCTTTCTCCTACAATAATTACAAATATTTACTATGTCAGCATAGTACAATATCTATGATAATGTAACAAAATATAATATTTGTCTCCGAGCTGTTTAACCTAACGTGTAAAAACCAGGGTTATCTGGCCTGGGTACAGGTGGAAACGCCTGTGTCTCCCCGTATTGTGGAAAGGAGCACATATAACGGCTGTTTGACTATTAAGTGGACAGGTGTATTGTGCTTTTTTGCCGGTACCCTGTCCTTTTTCTATTTTTGTAAAATAGGTGGAGACATACTCCGAGCTTTCAGACCTGGGGCATTTAGCTATGGTCTGCTGGCCTATGGGTACAGGTGGAAACTCTTGTGCCTCCCCGTATTGTGGTAAGGAGTACATAGTACAACTGTTTACTTGGACAGGTGTAGTGTGCTTTTGCCACTAGACCTGTCCTTTTAATTTAATTGTCAAATATTTTTCTCCGAGCCTTTCAACCTAAGGGAATCAACCTATGGTTGTCAGGCCTGGGTACAGGGGGAAACGCCGGTACCTCCCCATATTGTGGAAAGGAGTTACAATATGACTATTTGTTTAAACAAACAGGTAGCCGTAGTGTGCTTTTTTGCCGGTACGGATACCTGTTTTTTATATTTGTGAGTATTCAACTGCAAAAAAACCAATTTAGTATCTAGTTATTAACTAATTATGAGTAACCAATTGCTTGCAGAGGAGTCTCTGCAGTTAAGCATAGGGAGGAGGGGATAGAAAGAAAGCCTGCCATTTTACTATGCTCCGAGCTTGAGTTACCTAAAGCTATTAGCCATGGTAATCGGCCGATAGGGTAGATTAAGGAAACTGGTCTGCCTCCCGATATTGGAAAGGAGCCCGAGACCGCCT
>JAQUGU010000228.1:1783-3125 GCA_028683995.1 Syntrophomonadaceae bacterium
AAGCCTGCCATTTTACTATGCTCCGAGCTTGAGTTACCTAAAGCTATTAGCCATGGTAATCGGCCGATAGGGTAGATTAAGGAAACTGGTCTGCCTCCCGATATTGGAAAGGAGCCCGAGACCGCCTGATAAGGCCAGATAATTGCTATTTCTGGGCCTCTTGGTGCTGTGGTTAAGGCTCATGTATGCAATTATTAACCTCCAGTTCAGGCGGGGGGTTTTTGTTTTTTTGAACCTGAATCTTGAAAGAAGCAAGAATTATGGAAGGAGTGATTGGAGTGGAAATGGTCAAATTGATCATTGACGGAAAGGAGGTTGAAGTTGCGCAAGGTACCACTATAATGCAGGCAGCCGACCAGGCAGGGATAGAAATTCCCCGGCTCTGTTATGACCCGGAATTAAAGCCCCTGGGAGCCTGCCGTCTTTGCGTGGTACAAGTAGAAGGAAATCGTCTATTTCCAGCATCCTGTGTTACCCCGGTTAGCCCCGGCATGGTAGTGCATACGGAATCCCCCGATATTGTGGAAGCCCGGCGTACTATTCTGGAATTGCTGGTGGCTAATCATCCCCTGGACTGCATGACCTGTGATAAACTGGGTGATTGCAAACTGGCGGATTATTGTTATAAGTATGGAATTAAGGAAAGCCCCTTTGAGGGTGAAAAACATGCTTATGCTATAGACGATTCTAATCCCTTCATTCTTCGCGACCTCAACAAATGTATTCTCTGTGGTGCTTGTGTTCGGGCTTGTGAGGAACTAACTGGCGCCGATAATCTGAGCTATCTTAACCGGGGTTGGAACCGTAAGGCAACAACTGCTGGTGATGTTGACTATATTGATTCCGATAGCTGTGTGTTCTGTGGGCAGTGTGTAGCTGTATGTCCCACCGGAGCCCTGCAGGAAAAAACTATGGTGGGCCAGGGCCGCCGCTGGGAAATTGAACGGGTCAGGACTACCTGTCCCTTCTGTGGGACCGGCTGTAATTTTGACCTGGCTGTAAAAGATGGCAGAGTAATTGGTGTTCTTTCTAATCCGGAAAGCCCGGTTAACCAGCGTCGCCTCTGTATTAAAGGACGTTTTGGCTGGGATTATATTTATAATGAAAAGCGTCTAACCACCCCACTAATTAAGAAGAACGGCAGATTTGAAGAAGCCAGCTGGGACGAAGCTTTTAGCCTTATTGCCCAACGGTTTAACGAGATAAAAGAAAAATATGGGAACGGATCCTTTGCTGCTCTTAGCTCAGCCCGTTGTACCAATGAAGAGAACTATCTGGTACAGAAATTCACCCGCGCAGTTATGGGCAACAATAACGTTGACCACTGCGCCCGTACCTGACA
>JAQUGU010000229.1 GCA_028683995.1 Syntrophomonadaceae bacterium
CAGCAAATACCGGGAACCGGTACTGGTTTCAGGAACCGATGGTGTGGGTACCAAACTAAAAATCTCCCAGCTCATGGGAGTTCATGACAGCGTAGGTATTGACCTGGTCGCCATGTGTGTAAATGATATTCTGGCACATGGAGCTGAGCCCCTGTTTTTCCTGGACTATATTGCCCTGGGTAAATTGGAACCGATTTTGGTGGAAGCGCTGGTTAAAGGAGTTAGCCAGGGGTGCCTGCAGGCAGGCTGTGCTCTGATTGGCGGGGAAACGGCGGAGATGCCTGGATTCTACCGGGAAGACGAGTATGACCTGGCTGGTTTTGCGGTAGGGGTAGTGGAACGCTCCCGCCTGATTAACGGCAGTACTATTAAAGATGGTGACCTGCTAATAGGGTTGCCCTCTTCCGGTTTACATTCAAATGGCTTTTCCCTGGTGCGCAAGGTACTGCTGGAAAAGGCCGGGTTAAAACTAGACAGCTTTGTGGAACAACTGGGGAAAACGCTGGGAGAGGTATTGCTTACTCCCACCCGTATTTATGTAAAAACTATTCTGGCGTTGCTGGAGGAAGTAGAAATAAACGGCATGGCCCATATTACTGGTGGAGGTATAGGAGAGAACCTGCAGAGGATTCTTCCAGCCGGTATGGGAGCAGTGATTGATGCTGCCGTTATTAATACCCCTCCGATTTTTAAGCTGATTGAAGAATTGGGTCAGGTACCCCGGCAGGAGATGTTCCGTACCTTCAATATGGGTATAGGTTATATTCTGGCTATTTCGCCACATCATTACGATAAAGCTTTAAAGTGCTTGCGCAGTAAAGGAGAAAATCCTATAGTAGTAGGGAAGGTAAGCAGAGATGCAGAAGGGGTAATAATAGAATGATGCAGGTAACACCAGCGGGGCGTTTACAACTGGCAGTACTTGCGTCTGGAAGGGGCAGTAACTTTGATGCGCTTTGCCAGGCCATTGAACGAAGAGACCTTAATGCAGATATTAAGGTGCTGGTCAGTGATAAGGAAAATGCGCCTGCTCTGGATAAAGCTCGGAAACGAAATATAGAAGCTGTTTACCTTAATCCCCGCAGCTACAATAACCGGGATGAGTATGAAAGCGACCTGGTCAAACTGTTAAAAGGGCAGCAGGTAACGGTGGTGGCTCTGGCTGGTTATATGCGGCTGGTGGGCCCGGTGTTACTAAAGTATTTTCAGCACCGTATGGTTAACATCCACCCGGCATTACTACCGGCCTTTCCTGGGTTACAGGCCCAGCAACAGGCAGTAGATTATGGTGTAAAATACAGTGGCTGTACCGTACATATAGTTGATGCGGGAATGGATAGCGGCCCAATATTAATGCAGGCTGTAGTACCGGTTTTACCGGATGACAGCGGCGATACCCTGGCCGAGAGGATATTGGTAGAGGAGCACCAAATTTACTGGCGCTCTCTGCAGTTGCTAGCCGAAGGTCGAGTGTATATAGATGGAAGAAAAACGGTGATAGGAGGCTATATTGATGAAAAGGGCACTCATTAGTGTATCGAACAAGGAAGGCGTAGTTGATTTTGCCCGGGGTTTGGAAAAGCTGGGCTATGAAATAATATCCACCGGCGGGACTTTCCGCAGTCTGCAGGAAGCGGGAGTAACGGTTAAACAGGTTGCCGACATTACCGGATTCCCGGAGATACTGGATGGAAGGGTTAAAACCCTGCATCCTGGAATACACGGGGGCATACTGGCCCGGCGGGATTTACCCGACCATATGCAGCAATTGGAGCAGAACCAAATTACCCCCATAGATATTGTGGCGGTAAACTTGTATCCCTTCCGGGAAACCATCAGCAAGCCCGGAGTAAAGATGGAGGAAGCTATAGAGAATATAGATATCGGCGGACCCAGCATGGTACGTTCGGCGGCCAAGAATCATCAGGATGTGGTCATTATAGTTAAACCCGAAGATTACCGCCTGGTTTTGGACGAACTGGAGCAAAACGGGGAGGTCAGCTCCAAAACCCGGCTTAAACTAGCTCTGGAGGCCTTCAGTCACACTGCCACTTATGATTCCATGATTGCCGGATACCTGTCCCGTCTCAATAATAGCCTTTTTAATGACAACTTTATTCTTGCCGGGGAAAAGGTATATGAACTGCGTTATGGCGAAAATCCCCACCAGAAGGCATGTTTTTACCGGAATGTGAACCCCGGCAAGGGCCTGCCTGATGCCCAGGTACTGAATGGCAAAGAGTTATCCTATAACAACATAATTGATACCGAGGCCGCCTGGGAATTGGTAAAAGAATTCGAAGAACCGGCCTGTGTAATAATAAAGCATACCAACCCCTGTGGTACTGCTGTAGCAGATACCCTGGATCAAGCATTTATGCGGGCATTTGCTGCTGATCCGGTATCAGCCTTTGGCGGAATCATTGCCTTTAACCGCAAGGTGGACCTGGCTACTGCCCGTAAAGCAGTAGAACCGTTTATGGAAGTAATTATTGCTCCTGATTATGAGGATGAGGCCCTGCAATGTCTGCGGGCTAAGAAAAACCTGCGCCTGCTTAAGCTTCCTATCGAGAGCAACCAGGAAATGCTGTTAAAGACGGTAAGCGGCGGTTTTGTAATTCAGGAGAAAGACTTCGACGAACTGGATTTTGATAAACTGCAGGTAGTTACTGAAGTTAAGCCTACCCCGGAGCAGCTTAAAGAACTGGCTTTTGCCTGGAAGATAGTTAAGCATGTTAAATCAAATGCCATAGTAGTTGCTAAGGATGGTATAAGCTTAGGAGTTGGCGCCGGGCAGATGAATCGGGTAGGTTCTGCTGCTATTGCCCTGGAACATGCCAGGGATAAATGCCGGGGTGCGGTTATGGCTTCAGACGCTTTCTTCCCCTTTAAAGACACAGTAGAAATGGCGGCTCGTTACGGCATAACCGCTATAATCCAGCCGGGAGGCTCCATCCGCGATCAAGAAAGCATTAATGCGTGCAATCAGCACGGCATTGCCATGGTCTTTACCGGGGTAAGACACTTTAGACATTAAGGGAAATAAATGGACGCGGGCTCGCTTCGCTCGCGCGCGGATTTAGCAGGGATTAACGCGGATCTCTTGCAAGCTA
>JAQUGU010000021.1 GCA_028683995.1 Syntrophomonadaceae bacterium
ACCAAAAGTTCTTTTTCCTGGCGTAAGCTGTCATTCCTTGACCAGCTTACAGATTATACACGGTATATATTCTATATAAATTTAAAAAATCCTACAAAATACGCTTAATTTTTTTATTAACTTGTTTCATCTATCTTATTGTATCTTCCCTTTTTTGACAAGCTTAAAGTATTTGGTAGCAATTAACCCTATTCGAGTGGTACGTAACCTGTAGGGGCGAACCCATGTGTTCGCCCGTGGGTAGGCAATTCATTAACCGTAGGTATAAGGTATCCCGGTGGGCAGACACATGGGTCTGCCCCTACAAAACCTTACCCCCTAACCTCTCACTCCTAACCCCTAACTCCTAACTCTCCACTCTCCACTCTTCACTAATTGTGAACATAGCGGTGAACGTGCTGACCTTCTCCATGCACATGGCAGTATTCATCAATAAGGTTTACCTTTTGGAGCAGATTGCGGTCAGCCAGAACTTCGGAGGTAGGGCCATCATATACCAGTTGGTGCTGTTCAGACAGAACCAGCGCTCTCTGGGATAAAGCATGGGCTAGCTCCAGGTTGTGAGTGGATGTAATTATTGTACAACCCCGATGGTTTAGTTCCAATAAAAGGTCTATCAGCCATCGCTGGGTTCGCGGGTCCAGACCATTAGTTGGTTCATCCAGAATTAGCACTTCCGGGTTTAATACCAGCACTGAGGCCACTGCCACCTTTTTCTTCTCTCCGCCGCTTAATAAATAGGGTGATCTTTCTTTAAGCTCTTCCAGTTTAAGCATACGGATTACATCATCCACCCTTTGTTTAACCTCGTCCCTGCCCAATGCTAACTGCAATGGGCCGAAGGCAATCTCATCCCACACCCGGGTAGTAAAAAGCTGGGCATCAGAATTTTGAAAAATGAATCCCACCCGGCGGTGGAAATCTTGCGCAATATGGTCATTTTCCATTACTTCTTCATTTATTTCCCGGTCAAAGGCTTTAAACCTGCCTTCATCAGGAAAGACCAGCCCACATAGTATCTTCAACAGGGTCGATTTGCCGGAGCCATTGGCACCCAGCAGGCAAACGCTTTCCCCTTTTTTAATCTTTAAGTATAAATTGTGGAATACCTCTATCCCCCTGCCATAAGTAAAACCTACTCCCTGTAAATAAAACAGCGTTTTAGCCAAAGAATATCCCCCAATCTTTGCTTCATCTTCAATAAGTATTATACAGTTATCTGGTACAGTATTCCTCCATAACAGGAGGAAATGATGGAGGAAGGAAATGAGGAGACATTTCCCTATTGGCCGGTGTAACAGCGGGCGGTCATGGCCTGGTAGACTTCTTCAGCCATTATCATGCTTTTTGCGAACAGGGTTCCAATGGATGAACCTACCTGAGCCTGCTGGCGGCGCAGGGATAAATCACCCACGGTACGCATCTTGCGCGCCTCAAACATCTCCAGAGAAAGCACGAGTAACATAACCAGGTAACGGTACGTCATTTCAATCAACATTACGAACATTGCTGGTATGCCAAGCATACGCAGGGATTTTAGCAGGCGGGACACCGGTGTAGTTACTGCCAGTAGCACCCCCAGAGAAAGGGATAGGCCCACTCGTAAAAACAGGTATAATCCAGCCATAGCACCCTGTTGGCTGATAAATATACTCTGCGGCAGCTTATAGCCCCACAGGTATAACGGTTCACTGAAACGGTGCACTACCAGCAGTGGTATGCCATCATTAATCAGGTTAAACATCCCCGGTACTGCTATTAGCAACGTTATCAAGGGAATAAAGGCCCAAATATTTAGCTGCATTTTTAAAACTGGTAAGCGGGAAAAATACATCAGTATCAGTGTTAACAGCCAGAGACCCAGCAATATTTCCAGCTTACGGGTGAGTCCGGCAATAAGTATTAAACTAATGGTGGCGATTAATTTAATACGAGGATCGATGTGCTGTAGCAGGCCATCTTGTCGGGCATAATATTCATTCAGGCGCTCGCTGGACAGGCCTTTTTGCAGCTGCCGTAGCGTTTTTCGCAAAAAGCCCATCCTGCTTCTGCCCTTACTCCGTGAGCTAACCTCTTTATATTGTTCTGTACCCATCCAGTCTGGTATAAATACTTTATCCATGTTTAATCCTCCATACCCCCAAGACCAGAAGGGCCTACCGGGAGTACACAACCTGTAGGGGCGAACCCGTGTGTTCGCCCGGAGTCAGCTATTTTATTACTATAATGTATAATCCTCGGGGTTTACTGCTCGGCAGGGCAGACACATACATCTGCCCCTACAAACCTCACACCTCGCTATTTAATCCTTGGCCAGGCGATAGAAAATCGATATTACCAGGACTACCAGAAGTACTCCCACTACAGCTGAGATAATATATCCTGCGGCCGCCTGGCCAAAGCCAGCTTCCATTCCTGGAACTGAATAATCAGGCAGGACAACATGTTGCCAGAAGTCGGCAAATTTAGCCAGCCCGGCGGGGATGAAGCCGACTTCATCTACCAATTCATCCATACCCCATTCCCCAAATGCAGTACCTGTCGCCAGCAGTCCCAGCGGTGATAAGATAATGAGTACCAGTAAGCCCCACCACAAGTTTTTAAAGGTTTTAAACATGGCTTCCTACCCCCTTGTCATTACTAGCTATCCATTTGGGACTATCTGACAGCAGAGCCGGGTAATTCTTGCCCACGAACCAAAGGGCGATAACTGTAACTAATCCTTCCACTGGCCCTGCCAGTATAAGATGCTCCGACATCATTGCCGCCACCGCTATTTTAATGGGATACATAAAATATAGTGGTGTACCATCAGCAGCCTGGAACAGGTGATACTGGGCTCCAAACATTAAGGCGGTGGTCAGGGCTGCAATGTTTAGCCCCACATAACCTCCTATAAATGCAGCTGCCATTCCCCGACTTGATAGTTTATCAGCCGCACCTTTGATCAGTTTATGAGTATAATACCCGGCAAAAGACATAACAAAAGCAATATTAAAACAATTGGCCCCCACTGCCAGTATGCCGCCATCACCAAATACCAGGGCTTGAATAATTAAAGCTACCGATACCCCCAAACAGGCTGCCCACGGCCCCAAAAGTATCGCCAGCAATACCGCCCCAACGGCGTGTGCTGAACTCCCCCCCGGCACCGGCAGGTTAAACATCATAATGACAAATGAAAATGCTGCCCCGGCGGCCAGTACCGGAATCTGCCGTTTTTTCAAGTCGTTTTTAACCTTATTAGCTGCCACCCCTAGAACCGGAACCATGACTGCAATCATCGGTATCGCAGTCTGCGGGCTTAAATAACCATCTGGAATGTGCATTCTTAACCCTCCCAACTTAAACTTGCATTTTACCCTGTAAAAACAGAAAAAAGACCATAAAAAACCAGTGTGCTGGATTCATTCCAGCCCTGCCTTCATGGCCTTTTTAATTTCCTATTCTATTTTTACTCAAACAACGGCTTATATTTCAACACCTTCGTGGTGCTGTTTAACAAATTTTATTTCTACATTAAAATTTAATTTCCTGCACATATAACAAAAAAATTACACCCGCCGGGTGACAGGGGATACCCTAAAGGGCACACGCGGTTCCTGTGTCACCCTGTCACCTTAGAAGCTCTTCATAAGAGTAAAGGTGCTGGTTATGCCATCATGGCTTACAGAAAAGAGATAATTACCCCGGGCAGTAAGATACAACCTGGTTTTGCCTTCGCTGTCAGTAGTCAAATGATGGGGATACTCCCGGTTTTGGGTTCCGGCATAGGTGGCCCTGACCTCTGCACCGGTCAATGGTTCCCCGTCTTTTAGCACCTGTATTTCGTAGTTCTCACCCATGCGGGCGTGGCTGTAATTGCTGGGGACAATCTCCAGGGGTAAGCCTAGCGGGTCCAGTCCATGGTGGTGATGATGACCTATTTCAACTATCAACTTGGCATACAGCTTATCCTCTTCATTTATATAAACCTGGATTAAACCTTCAGTTTCCTGACCCAGAATTATATTTTTGGACTCATCGTGTTCATGCAAATGAACTTCGCGTTTATCACCTTCAGAAACTACAAAAGCCTTAATATCCTGTAAACCTACTGTAACATCGGCCTTCATATTGTAGCCCTTGAGCAATTTCAGGCTTACTTCTTCGCCTTCATGGAAATGTCCATGGTCAGTATCAGGCTCCAGCCAAATTTCCAGTTCCCGTACCCCGGTTGCTTCCTTGACCTCTTCCAGTATAATCCGGTGGTGCACCAGTTCCATCTCTCTTATTCGAGCCTTAATTACTCTGCGCTCGCCAAAGATACTTTCCATAAAGATATTATTCTCTTCTCCGGGAATGATGCGGTCGACTTTCTCCATTAACAGTTCTTCGCCAGCACCACGGTCAATATAGACATTGGCTTCACACATTACGCTTCACCTCCGCGCTTATTATAACAAGGTATACACAGGATTCCGGTTTCCGTCTGCCGGGCCCGAGTTTCCATAACCCCTTCACCACAAACAGCACATTGACAGGTAGCATATATCTGAGCTTTACCTGGCATTTCAAGTTCAACATCCTCCCAGGTAAAAAGGTCTTCCAGGGGCATGGTCATAATTTTCTCAAACAGAACTCCGATTAAGTTTTCCTTTTCCGCTACTTCGTCTTCACTAAGGGTCTGCTTGCGTTTTAACTCGCGGAAGCGTTCAGACTCTCTAAAGGAAGTAGCGCCATATTTCTGAGCTATACGAACTGCCACGTTCTTATCCCGGCTGGCAATAGTATATACATTTTTACCATAGTCGTTAAATATCAGGTTGCCCTTGCCAAAGGTACAACCCAGTATAGCCTGAATGGCATCCACCCCGCAGGAATCAGTCTCAACAATAGCCAGTAATTCTTCGTCATAATCCGGAGATACATCCAGGTGTTTCTGGGCAAACTCGGCAGCTCTTACCCCAATTAAAAGACCGGGGCAAATATGACCGTGAAACTGAATAGCCAGTTCTAGTGGCGGCATGTTTTTGCACATATTGTTCCCACCTTTCATGTTGACTTATATATTTCGGCGGGTGACAGGGGACGGTTCCTGTGTCACCCTATGATTGGTTAAGAATTTGCCTTATCCGCGCAACCAGGTAATCAACCTGAATAGGCAGAGGTTCATCAATAGTACCGGGTACTTCAATTTTATAACGATTAAGCGGGATAAGCAGCTTAATCGCCCCACTGCAAGCAATAGCCTCGGCCATCGCTGGAGTTAATTCTCCTAAATAAGAATTAGCCGCTAATATGGCCAGAGAACCGGCGATAACATCAACCCCAGCCACGCTTTTTATAACCGCATTTTCACCGGTTGCCCCCTCATTGGCACCAGCTTTTAACATCAAAGATGTAGCTATGGAATTGGTACCCAGTGCAATAATTTCACAGGAATCGCCCATTTCCTTGCGCAGCTTTTCCACTATTACTCGTCCAATTCCGCCTCCCTGGCCATCAACTACCGCTATTCGCAACCCTTTCCCCCCGCTTCTCTTTTTAGCTGCCATTAGTATAACACATCCTGTAAAATCAACTCTCTTCCTATATTGCCGTTGTATGTTAATCATATCCGGTTTACCAAAACAGGCTCTTACTATACCAGAAGTTAGGTGTGAAAAACTCCCCCTCCCACCTGTTCCTTACTTCCCAATAGTGTTACAGAAAAAAGCACGAAGATATAATGCTGCCTTCTGGCCCGCTTTAACCTTCGTGGTTAATTTTTAGTATAAAGTTTACGTTAGTCTATTACCGACTTCTTTATCCGGTTATATTCTACAATAATTCCGGTTTTCCTGCGAAATATTTACTAATTTCGTTAATATTCTATTTGGCTTAAAATACCTTGTCTATAGCCGTTTTTTCGATTACCATAAAATATAGCTATAAGAATATTTTACCTACCATGACTATAGTCCTGGTTGAGAGGAGGATTAGCTTTGGTGGAAATTACCGCAGCGATTGTCAAAATGGCTGAGTCTACGTGTATGGTTGTGATAGTTAAACGAGATGTGATTGAAAATGATTTATTGGCTTTAGAAGCATTCAGGGTATTCTCCCAGTTCTTTCCTCTAATGCCGGTGGTTCTGATGGCTCAGAACTTTAAAGGTGATGGGATCTATCGGGGACCCGAAGACCTGGTCAAATTGTTAGATAAAGTCAAGCCGGAAGAAATGTCCTGGAAAACTTATCATGTAAGTAAATAGCCCGGCACTAAAACAGTGGTAAATCGCAATTAACCTGGGTGAGGATTGAGCGGAATGCAAGGTACGTGGTCCAGGTGGGGTTAATTTTATTTTATTATGGAGGTTTTACCGATGCCATTTGCAGAAAGGCTTCAATATTTACGCCTAGAAATGAATTTGAGTGAGAAACAACTGGCAGATGCCATTGACATAACCGAAACCGCCATACGCCTCTACGAACAGGGTAAGCTTGAGGTTACACTGGAAGTGCTGGAAAAACTGGCCGATTATTTCGATGTCTCCACCAAGCTACTTCTGGGTACAATTTTTTCCACCCTACCAGCCGATGAAGCCGTAAATGGCTACCGTATCGTACAGGAGATGGTCGAGACCCGTAACAAAGAAAAATCTCACCGCCAGACAAACGCAGCTGTTCAAGAGATACAACTCCCGCCGGTGGATTCATGGGTACAAGCTACCGGTTCTTTGCCATCGGTTTCCGGCGGACAGGTTCCAGTATTTGATAGAATTAAAAGAACCCTGGCCATGAATGATGATTATATTGTTGAATATAGGTCGATTAATAATTCCATCACCAAAATATTCGGTGATGATTTGGCTAATTATTTTTACCTTTATGTGTACGGTGATAACATGAACCCGACCCTCAAGGATCAGGATACGGTGCTGGTAAAAAAACATAGCCCGGTAGAAAATAACGACATAGTTGTTGCCCTGACCGGATTTGAAGACGCGGTGATTGCTCGCATAACCCGTACTGAAAACCAAATAATACTTTTTTTTGATAACAGTAATTATCCCGCTGAAATATATACTGAAGGTCAATACCGGATAGTTGGCAAAGTCATTTGGAAATCGCCCACATAATTTTAGAACCTTCTGAGAAGTGTTAGTCTCCATCTACTTTATTGACTTGATCCCAGGAATTCCAGCCCTGATTTATCTTTTCCCCCGGCGCTGATATAACTGTACCACTTGTCGAGCGCGTTCCCTCACCTGCTCGCGGAGATCATTCGGTTCCAAGACTTCTACCTCCGGTCCCCACTGTAAAATCCAACTCTGCAGTTCCCTAAAACCACAGGCTTCAAATTCTACTGTTAACGCCCCATCTTGCCCTTCCTCAACGATTTCCTGACTATGGTGATAACGTAAATTCTTAACCCGGTTGGCTACTGCCCGGGAGAATTTAAGCCGCACCTTTCTGACCGAATCATCACAGTAAACCCCCCAGCTATCGCCGATATGTTTGGTAATGCTGAATCCCTTCGGATAGGTAAAAGTGTTATGCTCACGGTTAACTATAGAAACAATCTGATCCACCCGGAAAGTCCGGTAATCTTTGCGCTCCGGTGCACAGGCTATTACATACCATACGTTGCGTTTGCAAACCATGCCCACCGGCCGAATAATACGTTCGGAAACCTCGCCATTTACCTTAGCATAGCTAATCTTCTGCTCAAAACCCTCGATTACAGCCCGCACCAGTTTTCCCAGGGTATCACCAAATTCGTCGGGATGAGCCAGGGTATCTCCTATAACATATATCCTTTCCGAAAAAAGCCCCGCTTTCATACCGGCATTCTTAAAGAAAGTCTTTTCAATTTCGTTTTTGGCACAAGTAGTAGCCTTATCCAATAAAGTGTTTTCATATAGCAGCATACTTACATAAACTGCTGCTGCACTATCAGGACTTAGTTTAGGCAGATAACGTTCCCCCAAGCAGTATTTCGGACTACCGGTAGAAGGACGCTCAATATTAATACCTATTCCCTCTAACTCCACCAGGTCACGGTAAATCATACGTTTTAGGGCTACATCGGAAGGACTTTTCCCGCCACTTTGTTCAATTAGTTCCTCATAACCCCTCTTGATTTCTTTCATGCTCAGTCCGCCGAAAGGAATGGAATTATGCAGGTTAATATACAGGTAAAGCAAACGCTCCGCGGGTTTTGGCCCTTCAACCTTACTTTTCTCTAATTTATCCAGGTAGTTTTCAACCACTCTCAGGCTTAACTGCCGCCCCCGTGCCAATACCGGAAACTTACCATCAACACATATCACCGGGTCATTGGCCAGATTAGACAGCAAACGATACAAAGTATTCTTCTTAAAACCGAGAGCCTCCATCAAAACTTTCTCAGTTTGGTCAGGCTGCTCCGCCAGGTAGTTTTTCAATGTCACCACCTGATCAATCATTATATTCATTCGGCCTTTAGGTTCTGGCAAGGCAAACACCCTTTCTGGCTATTAATAAATGCTTTAGACTATTTTCTTAACAATATTCGCCAAATATGATGGAAATCCTTGTAATCAAATAGTAAGGAGTTGGGGCTTGGAGATTAGGGATTGAGGGGTGAGAGGTGAGGGGGTGGAGGTTAGGCGTTAGGCGTTAGGCGTTAGGCGTTAGGAGTTAGGAGTTAGGAGTAAGGCGTTAGGAGTTAGGAGTTAGGAGTAAGGCGTTAGGCGTTAGGCGTTAGGCGTAAAGATTGTAGGGGCAGACCCGTGTGTCTGCCCGGCCGACCACTTAACCCAGGGGTTTTAATCCTATCCATATAAGTGCCTGCTCCAGGCGACCCGGCACTCAGCGGCTATAAATAAGAAACAATAAATCAATAATTCCGGTGCCTGGCACCTAGAGTATGGGTGAAAGCAGACGGAAAAGGCCTTCTTTGAAACGAACCCGCATCGGACGGGCAGCATAGGTTTCACGAGTAATTTCTATACAATCTTCAAGAGCTAATAAAAACTTCTCCTCCAGTTGGCGGCTAATTTCCTCGTCATAGATAAAGGCATTAACTTCAAAATTAAGATCGAAGCTCCTGATATCCAGATTAGCAGTTCCTACCGAACTGGCAAAACCATCGGCACAAACAATTTTACTGTGTAGAAATCCCTTTTGATACTGGTAACAACGAACGCCAGCTTCAAGTAGTTCCCCCACATAAGAAAGGGAAGCCCAGTAAACATAGAAATGGTCTGGTTTGTAGGGAATCATCAAACGTACATCTACTCCAGAGAGGGCCGCTATTTTTAAAGCTTCCAATATGCTGTCGTCCGGGATCAGGTAAGGGGTTTCAATATAAAGATTGTGTTGAGCCTTGTTGATAAGTTTAAGATAGCCATTTTTTATGGCTGGATAATTCATATCCGGTCCACTGGACACTATTTGCACTGCACTGCCCCCTTCAGGCTTACGTTCAGGAAAATAGATGTCCGTGTTGGACAGGGGGTCACGGGCGGCAAAGCGCCAATCCAGTAAAAATCTCATTTCCAGGTTATCAATGGCACTACCCCTGATGTTTAGATGACAATCGCGCCAGTGATTAAAACGAGATGACAGTCCCAGGTATTCATTACCTATATTAAACCCTCCGACATATGCTTCATCCCCATCTATAATGAGAATCTTACGATGGTTGCGGTAATTTAGGCGCACATTAATATAAGGTAAAAAAGGCGGGAAGAAGGCAGCGCTGCGGCCACCGGCCTCATGGAATTTTTTGAAAAAGCGTGGAGATAGCCGTATGGAGCCCATGCCATCATAGAGCAGTTTAACCTCTACCCCTTCTTTAGCTTTTTTAGTAAGAATTTTCATTATATACCGACCCAGAGAATCGTTGCGAATAATAAAATACTCCATGTGGATATAATTTTGGGCATTTTTCAAACTGGATAGTATGCGATTAAACAGTTCCTCTCCCTCATGAAAGACTTCCACCTTATTATCCTGAGTTAACAACGAATAACTGCTGACCATCTGCAGATAGACCAGGTCTAGATATTCCCTGGTACGCGGGTCATTGAAATGGAGGCTGTTTTTGCGCAGGCTGACGTCTTGCCCCGCCAGTAAGCTTAAGAGTTCATGCTCTTCCTCTTCTTTCAAATAAAATATTTTTTTGCGCTGCAGATTCTGCCCCAGAAATATATACATCAAAAAACCTAGCAAAGGTACAAACACCAGTAATAAAATCCAGGATAAAGTAGCAACCGGATTGCGGCGCTCAAAGATTACTACTATGAGTACCAGAAATATATTAATGATAAATATAATATCTGCCAGCTTCCAGGCGAGACCGGTAAATTCCATCCTAACCCTCCAGATAAGTTAAATATGTACCCTTATCTATAACTCTACTATATTCTGAACATGTTCTGGAAGGTCTGGTAAAAATCCTTTCTTTCAGACGTGTCAGTATGGCTGGAAATAATACCGGCACTCCTTCCAGCTAGCTAAACTTGACTATGGTAATGGATTCCGGTATATGCTATCTACATACAACCCAACCCAGGGCAGCTTCCCCGGCTGCGGTATCGGCAATGATTCACCCCGGCGATTCAGGGTTTTGACATGCATGGTCAGGGTTGTCGGCTCGTTGCCTCTTATATAATAAGTTGCTTTAATCGGAAACAGATACTGTAACCCGATAGCTCCTTATTAGTTTCCCACCAACAGATCAACCAATTCCTGCATCTCCTTTTGCAACAATAACTTAACAACTTAAGTGCCTGGCACCTATTGCCTATGATAATATCGTGATATAATAATGATAACCAAAGTCTAAAAGGAGGTTGCCATGATTAATATTAGGCCTGTTTCCGATTTGAGAAATAAATTCCCTGAAATCGAAGAACTTGTTATTGAAAGCAGCGAGCCTGTTTTCTTAACCAAAAACGGTTATGGTTCTATGGTTCTTTTAAGCATTGAGCAGTATGCTGCTTTAACTGATAACTTAGAGCTTAAGCTGGATGAAGCAGATAAAGCTGCACATTTAAGTGGTGCTCGCTATACCGGCGAAGAAGTCTTTACCAGAGTTAGGAAACGCATCAATGAGTAAGAAAGAATACAAACTACAAATTTTACCTCTCTTTGAAGAGGACTTAAATGAAATCGTAGACTATATTACTTTCAAGCTTAAAAACCCAGCTGCTGCTAATGATCTTGTTGATGCCATAGAAGATGCTATTTATAACCGGCTACCTAACGCAGAATCTTTTGAACCTTATAAATCTGTCAAGGAACGCGAATACCCTTACTACCGGATACGAGTCAAAAATTTCACCGTTTTTTATGTTGTCATCGGTGATGTAATGGAAGTGCGCCGCATTCTTTACAGTCGCCGGGACTTAACAAAACTTTTATAATCTCTACCTGCTGCCCCACCAGTCACCGCTTTCTGCTGTGATACGGGAGTGGCAGCTTTTGCATAAAGACATCAGGTTTTCTTTATTATTGCCTCCACCTTTTGCAAATCCTGAGCTTCATCAACGAATATTGTGTGTTCTTTCGTCTGTAGCAAAATTATTTGCTTTCTCCTAACTCATATTTTACTTTCTCTGCCGAGTATTGATGGTACTTAAGATACTTATCCCTTTGGAGCCTGCCAATGAGAATATAAGGAGGAATATTCTGTTCGATACAAAACTTTTTAATCAAAGGTAATGAAAAATCTCCTTTTCCCACAAAGCTTTCATATTCCTTCGCATCGATTAAAATGTTGGCAGCAAATTCGTCAGCTTTATCCTCTGCTTCACTCTTTGCAAAGTCGTAGTCAATCAATTTGTCCTCAATATCCCCATTGATAGTGTGTCCGATTTCATGAAAAAGCGTGAACCAAAATATATCTGCAAACTTGCGCCTAGTGGTCATAAGCAAGCTCAAAGTACCGTCATTGTTCTTTTTAATCACACCCTGAACTGGAGCACCTCTAAAATGTTTGACGATGGAAAACTTAATTCCACATTCAGCCAAGTAGGATTTCAGCCGAAACTGAACCTTGGCAACATCTTCAAATATTAGCTCTTTTATCAGCGGAACTTTCTTTTTCAACTTGTCTATATCTAGTACTTGTTCAATTTGTTGGTTATCCGTAATCAAATCGCACATTCTAAGCCATGTAAACAAGACATATGGATCAACATTAGTGGCCGTTGCCAAACGATAGGCACCTGTTTGTGAGACCTCCGGTATTCGTATTAGGTTACTAATATTTAAAAGTTTCCTCAGTTGAATGACAAGCATAGGGCCGTGTACTTCCGGTTCTAAGAATCCTATTTGTTTAAGGTGTTCTATAATGCTATTTAGCCCTTTAAGAATCTCGAGCTCTTCACCTGAAATTTCATTGAGTTCTTCAAAATCCGCCAGCTCTTTATCATAATTAGCCTGCAGGTTGATCCAAAAACCAGCATCAATACCTAAGGCATATTCCATTTTTTTGGCAAAGGAAACTGATATGGCTTTTTGACAGTTAACTATACTACTAATATGCGGTTCCGTCACACCAGTCCTTACTGCTAATTCTCTCTGACTCATCCCTCTATCCTCAAGGATTTCTATTAAAGTCTCTCCTGGATGAATAATGAATTCACGGGATAAGCCATTCATGTTTTTGGCCATGATAATCCATCACCCCCTCTATAATAACCAAGTCACATTTTTTTAAAGAAACGGGGTCTAAACTCTCCACATCCGGTTTGACAACGAGTCTTATATTGCCGGAAATACTAATTCCGTAATATCCTTTTAAATTACCCGTCAATGGATGAGGTTTTCCAAGCCCTGTGGTAAGATAAATAGCGAAATTAGCAGCAGCCTTTAGTTGATCGTATCGTTTCTTAGTGTTCCTAGTTAAATCTCTCCCTATTTGCCTTTTCATTAAATCGAAATCGCTAAAGCACTCTTCTACCGCCCGGTTTTCATACTGTAATCTCACACCCTGCATCGCCACCCAACTTTACTATTTGGTTAACTTAACTGATTGGTTAATTGTATTATATGCTAACCACTATCTTTTTACAACAT
>JAQUGU010000230.1 GCA_028683995.1 Syntrophomonadaceae bacterium
TCTTCGGACTGGTACACTGGGATTTATGGCGGGCTATTCCCCTGGCTGCCGGGGGTGTAATTCTGTGCTATATATATGAAAAAAGCGGCAGTATCCTGGTTTCCGCTCTGGCCCACGGGGTATGGAACGGAGTTATGGCATTGATTGTTTATTTCAGTTTGGTAAGTATATAATTAAGATGCGGCAAGTGGGGTGAGTCACAAGAACCGTCCCCTTGACTCACATGCTCCCTGGCAGAGGGATTTAATTAAGGAGGGGTTAAGGACATGCCTATATACGAGTATGAATGTGAGAATTGTGGAAAATTTGATAAACTGCAAAAGTTTAGTGATGAAATTCTCAAGGTCTGTCCATCTTGTGGAGGCAAAGCAGAGAGAATTATTAGTAAGAACGTAGGTATAGTATTCAAGGGCTCAGGGTGGTACAAGACAGACAGTAAGGTAAAAGATCAAGTTCGCTCTCTGAACAAGGAAAGGCAGAAAGACAACCAGGCATTATTGGATGGTGATGTCAGTGGTTATGTTAAACAGGCGGAGAGTACTGAGAAGAAAATTTCGGAAAGCATATAAAGTGACAACCAGTCTGATTAATCCCCTGAAAGGGGATTTTTTAATCAAGGCAGGATTTTATAACCTTTTTGCAGTATTAAATTAATAACGCAGAATAAAACATTATTTGGTACGAACACCGGTTAAGCAGGGCGGATATACGGATTAAAGCCATCACCTTTGATTATCATGTCCGCATTATAAGCAAATTGCTAAATATTTTCCGAATGTGTGGTGAACCGGGTGAAAGTAATCAATGTGGTGGAATCAATGGTGTGGGAGGCTATGGATTCCGTATTAGAGCAGAAACCGGGAATATGCCGCTGTGAAAAATGCCGGGCTGATATAGCAGCCTATGCCTTAAATCAACTGAGCCCACATTATGCTGCCAGTAAAATGGGGGAAATTCTTATAAAAACGGGTTCCCTGGATCCGGATATGAATGTGGCGATATTGGTGGCTTTGACCGAGGCAGTAGAAATAGTTAGTGCCAATCCGCGTCACGAAAAGGGGTCAATATCAGAGTGAAAGAGATAACTATATATACTGATGGCGCTTGCTCTGGTAATCCAGGACCAGGCGGATGGGGGGCGGTGCTTTTTTACCGAGATAAGATGAAAGAAATCTCAGGTGGTGAAGATAATACCACTAACCAGCGTATGGAGCTTACAGCAGTGGTGGAAGCCCTGCGGGCACTCAAGGTTAGTGGCTGGGACGTGGTGGTATATTCAGACAGTGCTTATATTGTAAATGCTTTCGGCCAGGACTGGATAGGTCGCTGGCAGAAAAATGGGTGGAAGAATAGTAAAAAGGAAGATGTAGCCAACCAGGATTTATGGAAATCCTTGCTGGCTTTTATGAGCAAGAACCGGGTAAGAATAGAAAAAGTCAAGGGACATTCCGGAGATCAGTGGAATGAACGTTGCGATGAACTGGCCCGGAAGGCAATTACCAGGCGCTAATACATAGTTTTTTATAAATCCGAAATTATAGATATAGAGTGAGGAGTAGGGGGTTTGTAAGAGAAGATCAGGGGAAGATTCCCAATTCCAACTCTCGTTTCCCACTTCTCAAACGGGGGGTTAAGGGTATGTTTGATAATATTCGTGACCGCTACACTACCTGGCTGGTTAAGCGGGAATTAACCAGCTGCGGTAAGAATTTTCGGGGTCGTAACCCGGGGTATATTTTCCTGGGTAAGGGTTCAGAAGTTCACGTTGGCAATAATGTCCTTATTGAACGCGAAGTGCGCATATCAACCGGTGAAAATGCCCGGATATTTATAGGTGATGATACTTACCTGGGTGACAGAACCAATATTCTGGCAGTTGAAGAAGTGAATATTGGCCGAGGCTGTGCCATAAGCTGGCATGTTCTTTTTATGGATACCTCCTCACACCCTTTTGCGGTACGGGGGCAGGAACTTCGTACCTTGATAGAACCCATAAGAGTTGAAGACCATGTTTGGATTGGCTGCCGCGCCGTTATCCTTAAAGGAGTAACAGTAGGCGAAGGCTCGGTAATAGCTAATAATGCAGTGGTAACTCATGATGTACCTCCCCGCACCCTGGTAGGGGGAAATCCGGCTCGAGTAATTAAAGAGGATGTAATATGGGAGTAAACAAGATTGAGATAAATTATGATAATGGTAATGGTATAGAAGTAAGAGTAAACGATAACCGTGCTACCCTGCAGGATTTACTTGATGCCTGGCAGCCTCTCTGTGATGATGAGAGGCTTTATAAATTATATGCCCAAAACCAGCACATGGCATGCCGGGGTTGTACGGTAAACTGCTGTAACACTGCCTATGTCATTCCCGACTTGATTGCCTTTAAAAAGATGGCCAAATATACAGGGCTCGATTATCCTGGGTTTATAGCCCGTTATTTTCAGGAAGACAAGCTAAAAGTGGGTTTACTGCGGATGCAGCCTGACCCCTGTATTTTTTTACAGGACAACATATGTACCATCTACCCGCTGCGTTCGCTGATTTGCCGGTTTTATCTCTGTTGTAAAGTAGCAGGTGATACCGAACAGCTTATTTATTCCCTGAGCTGGACGGGGGCTACTGCTACCCAGCTTTTTGTAGAAGAATTAGGTTTACTGACAGGTTCTTCCGAGCAGGGTTTGAGCAGCTTTGATATAATGTTTAAGAAACTAATTGAGGACTATCGCTACGACCCTAATGTCAAGCTTTTCATGCAAGCCGGAGAATACTCCGATATACCTTTAGCTCCCTTTATGGTGACAGGGGGACGGGGGTGTTGACACACGCAGTGTGTAAACACCCCCGTCCCCCTGTCACCATGAGAGGGTTTGACAGTTTTTTTAATATAGGGAAGGATTTTATGCTACCAAAGGGAATATATAAACTGTTATACTTTTTTATGACTGGGGGTGTATTTCCTAATATTCGACCAGGTTTATTTATCGACAGGTAAGGGAGGAACGGATTTTGAGATTTCGCGGTAAAGCTAAATGGGCATTATTAGTATGCCTTATAATGGTTTTTTCTGTTGTAGCAGGTTGTGGGGGTAATGGTTCTACCT
>JAQUGU010000231.1 GCA_028683995.1 Syntrophomonadaceae bacterium
GTGTACTGCGCCAGACTCCTTTAATCGGTCCGGTAATGGTGGACAATAAAGAAGGAGTAAACCTGCTTTACCGTTCCCTGTATTTTGCCCAGCGTAAATTTGATTTCTTCAAAATCCTTTTTGCTAACCTGCGATTTTTATCGGTGATGCAATGGTTGGTTAGTGCCCCCACCCGGGTAATGGATGATTTTTGGCAATTCCTGCCCTGGTATATCCTTAATCATCAGGTGAAACCAGGGGAACTAGAATTTGTCGCCCGTATCTATAATGATGAATATGCGCCGGCGGTTACGACTGTAATCAACATCCTGGATGAAGATACCTGTCTTTATCTCCTATCTAAAACGGCTAATCCGGGATTGCGCCAGTTGCTAAAAGACCGGCAAAAAAAGCTTGGAGAGCTTCGGCTGGAATCCTATTATGGTCTGGGAGAGTCAAGCAAAAAGAGCGATTACCCCACCCTCTATGGAGATAAGGTAGGGCTTATCCGGAAAGCTCTAGCCCTGCTGCTGGATAGCAGCGCCGATCATTTCCGGGATCCTTATACAGCCGAACGTTTTCTCCTGCAAATAGAGGCTGCTGAAATGGTTTTCAAGTGTGGATTACTGGAGGACAGCCTGGCATTTCTGCTGGACATTTATAGTGATTACCAGCAAAAGAACCGCCTGGTAGAAATAATTAACGACCAGAAGATTTATAAAGAGCTGCAGCAACTGCTCCGCACCATCATACCTGTTTACAGCCTGATCTACGAACCCCTGCAGGCTTATAATTGTGCCCATAATATATACAAGCACTATTTCCCTTTAATCAGCCCCGAGACCGCCCCCCTTGAGTACCTCAGATTATGGGAAACGCTTGCAGGATGTTTTAAAAAAGATAGCCTGCTGGAGGTATTATATATAAGCAAAAGGATTGACCAGTTGCGACCGGCAGAGCTTCCTTTGCTTACAGGTGAGGAAATCGAAACTGGAGTAAGTCAGGAACGCCTGGAAAAGCTGTTTAAAGTCCTGGAAGAAAAGTTAGCTGCGCTTCCCCACGAATCGTTTATTACTATGGAACTAATCCGGCTGCTAGAGTTTAAAGGTGAGTTAAAGCTGGAGGGGAAAATGGCCTCACGATTGCTGGGTAATTATATACTCCTGTGGAAATGGCTTCCCAGCAGTATCTTTATGCAGGATGAACTGCTAAGCCAGATAGCACCGCTGGTAGATGATAATAGTCGTTATCAAGCCCAGCGTATAGTAGAGCTCAGACACACTATGAACAGCGCTCAGCTTGCCAGTGAACTGTCATCGCGCCCGCAATTATTTAGAAAAAAGGGCGAGAATATCCGCCGCGACCTTTTAGCTGGTCAATTTATGGGGGTGTTATGATGAATAGCAGAGAATTTAACCCGGATTTTTTTACTGCCCAACTGGAGCAAATTTTATCTGGGCTGCGGCAGGAAATAGAACATTCCATCCCCTCTCCCCCTTTGCTGCAGGGAGGAAGCGAAGAACTGGATAATTATATTTTTGAGCTTAACTCCTTTTACTACCGCAGCTTTACAGAACGGCTGTTTCCCCTTTACCATAGCTCAGTTCAGGAAGAGGTTTCCCGACTGCTGAAATTAAGCCGGCAGGAGAGCATGGTAAAAATGGATATTATGGCCAATATTAAACGTTATGCCAAACTATATAATCAGGTTAAAAGCATTTTATCCATATGCGGGGTATCGAGAGAAAATACCGGCCAGGCTCTGCTGACTATAAGCCGGGAGCAAGACCACCGGGCGGTGGAGTTATTATATACGTTAAAACAGTTGGAAAATGAATTTATTGATCTTCAAGCTTTATTCTCCAGGATTAACACCTGGCTGGAAGATGGGGAATTGATGTTTTTAGTCCAAACCCATCCAGCAGCTATTTCAGCACTGCAGGTGGTTTCTTCACTGGATCGGAACAACCCCCTGCAGGCCGATGCTATTAACCGCTTGCTGGTTTACCTGGCCTATCCGGCAAAAACCTTATCCCGGATCCAGCCCCGGCAGGATAGTAAGCAGATTAGCGGAATAATTGAAGAAATGAGGAAGAGAGCGCCGGTATTTTCACGGATACCTGAAACTGAGACCCTGATAAACTTTTATGAGGTTCAGGTTAAAAGCAGAATTAGCCTCTACCTTGATGTTATTCAACTTGGCCTGGCCAGTGAGCAACCCGAACTGCTTAATCGCAGTATACGGGATTTGGAAAACTTTTTAACTGGTTTAAGTAAACTTATAGAAAAGGCCTTCCCCTATACCCCGGCTTTATCCGGAGCTGCCAATCTGAATAATGTGCTGGTCGATAGTGTTGAAAAATTGCATGATGACACCAGTAATATATTAAAAGCAATCACCAGTATCACCAGTGAATTATCCGGTTCCGGGGAGCCTGATTTTGCCTATTTCAGCGCCAAAATTCAAGAGATTTTGCAGCCGGCTCGGTTCCTGCTGAAAAATGCAGTTACAGCTAAAGAGTTAACCTGTTTTCCAGAGCTGCTGGCCGGGCTGGAGTGCGGAGAATTACAATTATCTTTGCTTACGGCCCGGATAGATTTACTAAACCAGAAGCAGGAACATCATAATGAAGTTCTCAAACACTTATTAACTATTGTTAATATGCTGGATAACTACCTGAATTTACTGGCTAATATCCGGGCTGACCTGGAGAGGATACTGGCTCCCCGTAATATATCCCGGGCCTGGAAAGAGGTAAATGTAAAGGTTGACCGGGTTCCCTTGCAAAAGGGACAGGTTTTTCCCCTGGACTACCTGTACCTCCTGGATAAGCATCTGGTTGAAACCCGCCTTTGCCAGGATGGTCAGGAAGATAATCTGATATTGCACGAAGAAGGGGATCTTTTTATTATTCGGGTTGATGAACTGCTGGAGGAAGAAATGCCTTACCTGGTCATCGCCCAGAAGGGTTAAAGCTATGCACCTGGGAATAGACTTTGGAACTTCATATACTAAACTAGGGTATATGGACCAGGGTAATTTTATTAATCTGGTTGGTGATAAAACTCAGATACCCACCCTGGTGGTTTATCTGCCCT
>JAQUGU010000022.1 GCA_028683995.1 Syntrophomonadaceae bacterium
CTGATTTCAAGGCTTATAGTAAGCACTTGTTGTTGAGTGTCATACAACACAAAGACCATGGTTTTTTCATTTAGATGTGCTCCATAACTATGGCTGGATTCGCTGGTAAATTCTGATACATCATTGGTAAATCCCCGGTCTTTCAATTTTTCAAGATACTGCATATAGTCTTTCTCCTCAACCTGTTCTATTGCAATGGTACAAGCTTTATCCGAGTTCATTGCGCTAACTATCTTACCTTTCTTAAACTCCGGTATTAGCTTGGCCGCATCACCTTCCGGCCACTTATTACCGCCAAAGGTAATTTTTTCGCCATCTTCGCCCTTTAATGTCAGCTCGCCCTTATCAATATCTATATTGGCTTCACCACCGGTAGCCTTGTTCATAACACCTTCAGTTACCTTTTCTGCTATTTTTTCATCCATACTTTGTCTAACACCACAGGATGCCAAGGATAGCATCATTAATGTGGCCAGTAAAATTACAATAGTTTTTTTAAACAAGCGTCATCCCTCTTTCTTTTAGATAATAATCTCGTACGAGAGATTATAAGATAGTCTGAGGAATACCCCCTCTGCTTTGCCGGATAATTTATTGCAGTAACCGGAATTTCCCAATAAGGGGAAGTTCTTTCCCTTTTCCTCCAAATCCATTAACCAGTCCCATAATAGCTAAAACAAAAACACCAAGTCCAAATACCGGTAAAAGTACCCAACCAATTATGGGTATCAAAGATAAAATCAGGCCTCCCCCAAAACCTAGAATAAACAACAAGAGTGCCTGGTTGGCATGAAATCTTCCAAATGGGGAGTCGGGGCAGGCTAATAAGGGAAGAAAAAAGATGATATAAGCTAGTCCAGCCATAGTCTTGTTCTTTTCAATATCGCCCAGGTCAAAGTTCGGGATCCTACTCTCCACTGTCTGGTTGTTAACATTTGGTTCAGTAGTCATAAAAAAAACCTCCTAATAAAAATTTTGATTATGCCACATTTTATATCTTCCAATTAAATAAAGAATCACCCCGGGAGTGATTCCGGCCTAAAAAGTGCATAATCACCCCCAGGGTGATCATGCAAATAGTAGTAAAAACACCATAAATGTGTTTTCTATGTTTATGCTATAATTAAAAAAATCATTAATTTCAAAATCCGCAATCATGACCGGGTTAAATTAACCAGTGAGGAAAAACATCTTCTGGCACAAGCGGAGACAGAAATACAACGTGGGAAAGGAATCGGATTAGATGAGCTCAGGAAAAAATACAGTGTATAATCTTGTCTTTTCACGCATCGCTGATAGCTACCTGGAGCGGCAACCTGCCAAGAACCGAACCCGAATAATACAGCGACTCGTTCTACTTGCAAACAATCATTATGGCATTCATTAAAAAGAATATTAGTACACCCCTCATCCTGTTTGCCATGTCCACTTTAATGATGGGCATCTATTCCGGCCTTTATGATCCTTCCTTTAATAATTACCTGGCGCAGGTACATAATGTTAGCGAGGTTACCCGGGGAGCACTGGAGTTTCCACGGGAATTACCAGGATTTTTAGTCGTATTTATTTTTACCGCTTTACTTTTTTTAGCGGACACTCGCATTGCCTCGGTATCTGCATTGTTAGTAGGTTTAGCATTATGGGGTCAGGGATTTTTGGCTCCTAATATCGCTACGGTAATTGTCTGGATGTTTATCTGGAGTACCGGGGCTCACTTATACATGGCCATGACTCAACCGATCGCGCTGCGCCTCGCCACCGAAGGACAGGAGGGTCGCCGGCTGGGTCAGCTGGGCTCATTGGAAGCCCTGGGGGCTATTTTAGGAATGATTGTTGTCTATTGGGGAGCTTCCCGCTATCATATTTCCTTTGGCGTACTTTTTGGTATCGCCGGTGGCTGCGCTATATTGGCCAGCCTGGGTCTATTCCTCATAAAACCTCAACCTTTGACCAATGTTTCCCGTCGTCTGGTCTTTAAAAAGAAATATACCCTCTTTTATATCCTTAATGTTCTCTTTGGAGCCCGGAAACAAATATTTTTAACCTTTGCTCCCTGGGTTTTAATCAAGGTTTTTCATGCTAATATTGAAACCTTTGCCATACTTGGCTTTATAGGCACAGTTTTAAGCATCTTCTTCCGTCCTCTGCTGGGTAGAGCCATTGATGCCTGGGGGGAAAGACAGATTATTGTTATGGAATCCTGTGTACTGATAGTAATCAGCATATTATACGGTTTTTCTCCTAGCTGGTTTTCCACCCAGGTGGCCATGCTGATAATAATGGCTTGCTTTATCTGCGACCAATTACTGTTTTCCGTTCGTATAGCTCGAACTACTTATCTGGCTCGTATCGCTGATGGACCTGAGGATATAGCTTCCACCATATCAATGGGGCTGAGCCTGGATCATGCTGTTTCTATGCTGATTCCATTAGGAGGGGGTTTACTATGGGCTCATTATGGTTTCCTGCCGGTATTTCTGATAGCCGGTGGGCTCGCCGTATGTAATCTCCTGGTCGCTGCTTTCATTCCTGACCGTTAACATAACCCATGTAATATAGTGATTTACCTGTATATTTGTCCGAGGCATTAGAAAGGGCGAACACATAAGTTCGCCCCTACATATATTCCTTTTTTTCTTACCCTTTTGACCTCGTTAATGGTGCAAGACTACTACTTATTGCATTGGCATCTGGAAATTCTGGGACTGCTGTTGTTGAATGGCCTGGAGTCCTTGATCAAAATACTGCTGTTCGCCGGGGTTGAGAACAAATAGAAGCTGCTGCAATTGACCTACATGGCGCCTTTCTTCGTTGGCAATATGGGTGAGTACCTTTTTTACCCTTTCATCGGTGGTGGCCATAACATGAGCTTCATAGCCAATAATTGCCTCCAATTCACCTGCGATATCAACCCGTAAAGCCTGTATTAATTCCTCATTAGAGAGCTGGCGGGGTAAATTGGCCACAAAGGGATCACCTAGTAAAGCCATATCTCCCATCCTTTCTTATCTTATTTTTGCCTAGTTTATCATTTCCGGCAGTAATATATTCAGGCTTCTTTTGTTTCCCTATATAATGCTTGATAATACAAAGAGGCTCTAATAAACTTCAAGCTATTAGAGCCTCAGACTAAATTATGTGGATAAACTCATGCCAGGGTTTTATCTGGTTTGTTGGTAAAGTATAATATCAGACTGCACCGGCTGCAAGAAAGCGCTGTAGCCATCTTACCTGTATATTCGTTTTCGGCATAAGCCGGTTCATGGATATTGCACTGGACCCTGCTCTCGTAAAATTTATGGTTTTGGCAATGAGGGCAAATGACATTAACACCGGCTACCTGGTAATGATTGGGCTCAGCAGAGTCTGACAGCGGTCGAAAGATGGACAAAACTTATGTCACCTCCCAAATAAATGTTAATAGTTTAGTTTAATTATACTGGAAAAATTTTGTTTTGAGTAATTATTCTGATAATTTTCCTAATTAAACCACTATAATCCTATTTGTAGGCTTGAATTAAGTTTGGTCTTACCAAATTTGCTGCCTTTCCCGCTCTAAAATCCACTGGGCAGGTAGCCTGGCATTATTACCGGGCCAGGCGTCATCTGATATTTCGCCGGTATAACTGGTTTCTTGTCGCTGTAGGCAGTTTTCGAGGAATAAGCTGACGTACCCAGTACCCGCCGGGCACCGTTAAAATGCTCACCATACCAGTAAGTGAAACTGGTAGTTATGCCAATGGCGGTCGGATAACCTTTAACCGTATGTATTACAGTTGGCTTTCCGTTCAGTTTTCCCATGTAGAGAGCTACATGACTAATGTAACGTTCACCTTTACTATCCTCTTTCCAAAAGGTTAGAATATCTCCCGGTTTTAATTTATCAATACCTGCCAGCATATATTTTTTTGTACTCCCTGGCTGGAGTTTACTATAAACTCCACTAATCGGCTTACCTACCGTGTTATATTTTCGCGCTGCTGAAGTGATCGTGTAACCAAAATCCTTGTAAACTAGCGAGACAAAATTGGAACAGTCTATGTAACCGGTATCCCAGTATTTTTTATGTCCATAGACCATGTACCCGTAGTTCATATACCAGATGGCTCGGCCTACCAGAGCATGGGCCGGACTATCGTTATATATTTCTCGGAACGCTTTCACCTGAGGTAAGTCTGGTTTTTTATTAGTTGCTTCCTGATCAGTCTTTTTCGGCATTACTGTTTCTTGCTCAACCTTTTTCGCCGTTACTGCTTGCGCTGGGATATCAGCTTCGGAAGCAGGTTTAACGGTTATAACAGGCTGGTTTTGGCTATCAGGTGATATTATAACCGGTAACTTCGATGGCTCAGCCTTATTGTCACTCCCAATCTCAGGAGTATCAGTTGCCTTTGCATTAGTATCGATGTAACGTGGTATGGTTGTGCTATCGCCATTGGGAAAAGTTAATAATGGCAGGCTGTTATTATTTGGGTTTAATAAGTTTTCATTGTTGGCTCCATTGCTGGATATATTTTTGATAAAATAATCCAGATACTGACTGGAGTTAGAAACAACTCTAATAACGGGTTCAGCAAAAATTGTTTTAGCCGGCGTCAGCATTAAACCCAGTGTAAAAATACAAACCATCATTAGTGCTAATACTCTTTTTTGCATATGTGCCTCCTTTACAAAAACCTCGATTAAAATATTTCTTTTTTCAGGACAGATTACGTTATTTTTCTCATTAGCCCAGAAGGTTCCAGAGCACTATTATAAATGGTTCTTTTCCCAATGCTATAAACCTTTATGTAAATTATGCCAACCTAATGGTATTCCCGATCTAATAATCACTGGAAGGTATAGATAGGTTAAATCGAGGCAATATAATAATGTGCTAAAAAATAAATTAATGAAAGGAGCAGCGAAGGATGAACATCAATCAGATGGAGTTGCAAACCCTCAGACATTTAATTGGTTCCCACGAAACTGCTGAAAAGAAACTAAACTTCTTTGCTTCTCAGGCTCAGGATCCACAGATTAGGCAAATGTTCCAGCAATCAGCCCAATCGGCTTCGCAAACCCGGCAGAAACTATTATCTTTTTTGGGATAAGGAGATGAAAAAATGCAGCATATTGGCGACAAAGAAATGGTAAATGATGTTCTTTCCATGGTTAAGAGCAGTTTGACCACCTATACCAGCAGTATCAGTGAATGCTCTAACCAGCAACTGCGTCAGACCTTGCAGCAGATAAGAAACTCGGATGAACAATTCCAGTATCAGTTATATCAGATGGCAGAATCCAAGGGCTTCTATAAACCTGCTACCCAGGCTGACAGCAACGATATCCAACAAGTTAGATCCGCGGTTAGTTCCTAATCAAAAATAGACCCGGGGCGATAAAACTCCGGGTCTATTTTTTTTGCTTTTTTTGCTCTCTCCTGTTAATTACTTCCACTAAACAGTCATAAGTGGAGAAAGAACCAATAAACATGATAGTAAATTCTACTGCATAAGGAGAGAGATATGAAAAAAGTAAAAAGTTTTACAGCTATGGTTTTGCTAATCACTTTAATTGTATGCTATGCTACCCCGGGAATGGGGGCAGAGACTACTGAGTCCCAGGTGGTACCCCAGGAGGTACCTGTAACATCCATAATTCTTCGAACTATTGAAGTTTATCTGGATGGCCAGAAAGCCCCACTAAACTATGCTGCCTTTATTGACACCACAGCAAGGTCGGTAATCTCATTAAATGATTGCAGCCTTATATTCGGAGCCCAGATTGAAGTTATTGATACCAGACTACTGCTCAGAAAGGGATCCCAAGAATTCTTACTGGAAGAAGGCGATTATCTACAGCTTCCACCAGCCCAGGTGCAGGAGGAAGATTTAAGTACAATCCAATTAGATGAGTTCTATCTGCCCATGCGCTTTGTAGCTGAACAGTTGGGCTATAAAGTAAAATACAATTCTCGGGTGGGAGCGGTTATTATACGAAGTTTTGATTATCAAGGTCCTGACCCCCAGTTTGCCCCCCTGGAACCACCACAGCTTCCGGCTAACCTGCCCCGCTGGGGAACACTGGTTGATGTTCCCGTTATGGCCCAGTTATGGCCGGCGGAAAATATTATTGCTGGTTATTTTACCAGCATCGCTACCAGTCCTCCATCACGCAATCATAATATCTTGCTATCCTGCAACAAACTAAATGGGGCTATTATTAACCCGGGAGAGGTTTGTTCTTTTAACCGAATTGTGGGACGAAGGACGGTTAAGACCGGATATAAGACTGCAAGCGTTATCGTAGGCAGGCGCCTGGTACCGGGAATTGGTGGAGGAGTGTGCCAAACGTCCAGCACCCTTTACAATAGCCTGCTTGAATCCCAGATACAAATCGTGGAACGACATCCTCATTCCCTGCGTATCAGCTATTTGCCAGCTAACCGTGATGCAACCGTATCCTGGGGTGGAGCTGATTTGAAGTTTCGTAATAATAAACCCTACCCCATCAAAATACTGTCCCAGGTCTACCGTAATTATGTGATTTTCGCTATAGCCGCCGTGGAATAAGGTTTTTAATTACAAAATAGACACTGAATACACTGAGTATTATGAAAAACACTGAATTGATTTAAATTAATTCTAACAAGATGCACCCCCATCTTTTTGACGCGGATTATAATAGGATTTACGCACCCATAGGGCACACGGATGTAGCGCTAACGCGCCACTATTAAGAGAGCTGAATTTTAAAGAATTAGATTAAGGCTTAACACCAGAGGAGACATAGGGCCGGCTCTAACTATTCTAAAATTTGAAGTACGCTTAATAATCCAGTATGCTATTTAATGAGTATACTGGATTATTATTCTGTCTTGAGGAAAGAATCTATTATGAATAGCTACTCGCGCACTAAAGTCTTCGGCAATTTAGATTGAACTGAGTGCCCGGGACTATCAGGTTCCTAATCGGAAAGGAGATGTGAAATATGAAGGTAGCTTTGTTATCACCGATAGCTTGGAGAACTCCCCCTCGTCATTACGGCCCCTGGGAAAGAGTAGTTTCCCTGCTGGCTGAAGGTTTGGTGCAAAGGGGTATCGATGTTACCCTGTTTGCCACTGGAGATTCACAAACCTCGGCCCGCCTGCATTATATATGCCCTTTTCCCTATGAAGAAGACCGTAATATTGACCCCAAGGTTTGGGAAGCAATGCATATAGCCCATCTTTTTGAGCAGGCTGACCAATTTGACCTGATTCATAATAACTATGACTTTTTGCCCTTATCCTACAGCCGTCTGGTAGATACTCCAATGCTTACCACCATTCACGGTTTTTCTTCCAGTAAAATCCTGCCCATTTTCCGGGAATACAACCGGGATAATTACTACGTATCTATCAGCGATGCGGACCGTAACCCCGGGCTTGATTACCTGGCTACGGTTTATCATGGTATCGACCTTAAGGAATTTACCCTGATTGAGCGGCCCGGAGATTATTTAATCTATTTCGGCCGTATCCACCCGGACAAGGGAACTGCCGATGCCATTGAAATCGCACGCCGGTATGGGGCCAAACTATATATCGCGGGAATTATCCAGGATAAGGATTACTATAATGTTCAGGTTGCCCCCCATGTGGACAATCAGAATGTATTTTACCTGGGTTCGGTAGGCCCCGCCCAGCGCCAACAGTTATTGGGAAATGCCTATGCTTTACTTCATCCTATTCACTTTGATGAGCCCTTTGGCCTTAGCGTGGTAGAATCCATGGCCTGTGGAACGCCGGTCATTGCCTTCCGGCGGGGGTCCATGGCAGAAGTGATAAATGATGGTCATACCGGGTTCCTGGTTAATAATGTAGATGAAGCCTGTGAAAAACTGGATCTGATAAGGGAATTAGATAGAAAGGACTGTTACCGGTGGGTGAAAGAGCGTTTCAGCCAGGAAAGAATGGTAAATGACTATATCGCTCTGTACGAACAAATCCTGGCCAGATAGTTTAAAAAGACGGAACGGCACAGGGGCCGTTCCCTACACATGACTGTTCTATGGTTTCGCCCTATGGGTATCACAATTAAGGTTGCCGCGTCTATTTCCGAGGGGGAGTTAGGAAAAACACCGAGTAGGTACCGGCCCCCACATGGGACCCTATGGCCGCCCCAATCTCGGAAATCACGAATTCCCGGCAGCCGAATTTTTCTTCAATTAACTTCTTAATCTCTAAGGCACCTTCCAGGTCATTGGAATAGTTGATTCCTATCAACTGTTCCGACAATTGATAGCCCCTGTCCTCCATGACTTCCAAGAGCCTTTTCTTAGCCTTTTTAATACCGTGGGCTTTCTCCAGAGGATGAATCTTACCATCTATAAAGTGAGCGATAAGTTTTATGTTTAAGAGGTTGCCCAGGGCGGCAGAGGTTGCACTGATGCGGCCTCCCCTTTTTAACATTTCGAAATTACCCACAATGAATATATGCTGGATGCGCTTAATATAATCATTTATGCCGGCAATTACCTCTTCCTTGCTCTTACCGGCAGCAATATCATTGGCAGCCTTAATTACTATAAGGCCATAGCCCACGGAAGCACTCTCTGAGTCTATTACGGTTATCCTCTCCGGGTTTACCATATCCCGGACTATACAGGCTGACTGGTATGTACCACTGAGGCCAGAGGAAAAAGCAATGTAGATAATATCATCATCACTTTCCTTCATTACCTGTTCAAACTCTTCCTGAAACTCCACCGGAGTTATCTGCGCGGTCAAAGGTATTACCCCGGGTTCAGCAATCAGGCGGTAGAATTCATCAGGACTAATAGTTAAACGATCACGGTAGGTCTTATCTTTTATAGTAACCGGCATATAAAACATTTTAGTCTGCCGTTGCTGTAGAAACTCTGTATCTAAATCACAAGCATTGTCAGCATAAAGACGAATTTTCCCCATAATAAATGCCCTCCTGTAAATTTACTGGAAACGCATGATATAAAATTTTATCATCTATAGATAATTCCTACAAGGGGGGCTAGTCCCTCTGCTAACCAGGAAGGAATTTCCTTACAGTAATCGAATTGTTATATATAAACAAATAGACAGGAGGGGGTTAAGATGGATTACAGCAATTACAGTACGCTAAAAATCGAGATGCTGGATACGGGTATTATGTTACTGACTTTAAACCGGCCGGATAAACTTAATGCTGTAAACCGGGCTATGTTGGACGATCTGGCTGACCTTTGGGCTAAACTGAGGCATGATTTTGACACCCGGGTGGTAATCCTGCAGGGTGCAGGAGAAAAAGGATTCTGTGGGGGGGTAGATGTTAAAGAGGGCATGAGCGAAGATTTGATGCATGCCCCGGGATTCTATGAATACCAGACCCGATTGGCAGAGCTACAACTGGATATGCGTAAAATTCCTCAACCTATTATTGCCTTAATCCATGGCGCTGCAGCGGGAGCAGGCTTCAGTTTCGCCATTGCCTCGGATATTCGCATAATCACACCTGATGCTCGTTTTTCGGCTTTTTATATCAATGTGGGCCTGGGCGGGGCGGATATGGGTTCCAGTTATTTCCTGCCCCGTCACATCGGTACGGGGCGGGCCTATGAGTTCTTGCTGACCGGCCGTTTTATGAAGGCTGAGGAAGCAATGCAATTGGGTCTGGCCTCCCGTTGTGTTCCCCGGGATAAGCTTCTGGAAACTGCTCTGGAACTGGCGGCTGATATAGTGAACAAAGAACCACTGGCTATCCGCTGTACTAAAGAAGCCATTAACCAGAACCTTGACTGTGCCGGATTGGAATCAGCTCTTAATATGGAGAATCGTAACCAGCTATTAATGGTTATGCACAATATCCATAAAGGCAAGGAAAGGCCATTTGCCTGATCCGAATGTAAAAACAATCACAATAAAAACACCACTCTTCTTAAGTGAATGAGTGGTGTTTTATTTTTGTTATTTCTTTTGCTCCTGGGGAACGACCTAGTGAACTTTTTTAACCGGTTCCTCTCGGAGTAGCAGATAGTACTGATTTATTAAGTTGTCAAGGATTTCACTTTTTTTTAATACGTCATTATCATGTAATCCCCTGCGCTTACCCTGGTCATTTAACTGAGCCCGTAGTTCTTCTATCTCGCGCATAAGATTTTCCATATTTTTCATTAATCCCTATGCTCCTTATAAAATATCCCGGGACTCGTATTATAATAACCCGAAGCAGTAAATCTGGCAAGACTATAATTGCTATTTAATTACCCTATCTTATTAGTCTTGGTCCAAATATTCATCCTTTGGGCCTCTTTAATTAATTCGTCACGAAAATCAGGATGAGCTATGGAAATCAACTCTTCCGCTCTCCACCAGGTAGGTTTGGCTCTTAAGCGCACCGCACCATATTCAGTGACAATATAGTCTACCATCTGGCGACAGATAGTAGTAATCGAAGCCGGCTCAAATGTGGGAACGATACGGGATTTTAAGTTTCCTTCCTTATCCTTATGAGTAGAAGCCAAACAAATGAAACTCTTACCATTTTTAGACCACTGAGCTCCCGTAACAAAATCCCACATTCCACCGTTACCTGAAATCTGAACGGTATCGCTGCTTTCACCGTTTACCTGGGAATAGAGGTCAACTTCCACCGCATTATTAATAGAAACGAAGTTATCTAATCCGGCTATAACCCGGGGATCATTAGTATAGTCTACCGGATAAGAGGCACAGTACGGATTATTATTCATAAAATCATACATACGCTGGCTGCCGATAGCAAAGGTATAACCTACCCTGCCCCGGTCAAAGTTTTTAGCCAAGCCGTTCATACGACCAGCCTCAATCATATCTACATAGGCATCAACAAACATCTCCGTGTGCCCACCCAGGTCTTTCAAGTCCGATTCAGCAATAGCTGTACCCACCGCTCCAGGCATACCGCCAATACCAAGCTGTATACAACAGCCATCATGGATATGCTCCATCAGGTGGTTGGCAATGGCCTTGTCAATTTCGGTAGGTTTAATACCGGGCAGATCCGGTAGTTTCTGATCATCCGGGGCTTCTACGATATAATCTACCATACTGATATGAACCGACTCTTCTGCGCCTCCCAGGCAAATGGGCTGGTTCTTATTTACTTCAACTATTACTGTATCAGCCATTTGCATGCCCGCCAGGCTCTCAGAGTTCTGAGGCCCCAAATTAAAATATCCATATTTATCCATGGGAGCAACCTGAGCTATAGCTGCATTTCGGTGAGGAGCAATTTGTTCACGATAAAGATGGCAGGCATCGTGGTACAAGATGGGAACATAATTGCATAATCCATAAGATTGTAATATGCGGGATACCTTGCTGAATTGCCAGTCATTGTAGATAAAACTGCCTTTTACTTTTGCAACTTCTGGTACTGGTGGTACGGTAACCGCGCAGTAAACCTGAACATCTTTCAGATCAGTCCTTTTGGCCAGGGCCTGATCACAGACTACCGGCTTACCGCAAAAGAAACCATAATCCACAATGTCTCCTGATTTAATCACCTTTACTGCTTCTTCTGCACTGACTAGTTTACGTTTGTACTCTTCTGTATACATAATCTAAACCCCCCTTAAAAATTAGCCCCTGCTTTATATTTATTAGCAGGGTATATACTCCCCTCAATATATATTATACCTCAAAAAATTATATAAGTATTTTTAAAAAATTATTGCTGCATAAACCCTAGCATCCGATACTGTAAGGGTCATCACCATCAGTTAATGTCATAAATCCCATTAACTGATAGGCGGTATTAGCCTGCAGAACATCCTTATATAACTCCACTATTTTTATAAGCCGTCATTTCTTCGTCGCTGTATCCTAACAGGGATAAAATCTCGTCATTGTTTTCTCCCAGTTTGGGAAAACTGGTATGGATTTCTTCCGGTCCCTCGGAAAGTTTTATGGGTATTCCGGTTAAAGGAAAATCTACACCTGAACCCTTAAAATCTCTCATCCAGTGAATCATTTTTCTGTCCTGCATCTGAGGGTGTTCTGTAATTTCGTCCACTTCCAGTACGGGAGATAGCTGTACATTATGACCGGCAAAAAATTCCACCCACTCATCCCGGGACCGGGTCAGGAAAACTTCCTGAATACCCTGGTATATTTCCTCCTGCCTTTCTATATCCACTTGCAGACTTACATATTCACTTCTGCTAATCATAAAGCAGAATTCTTCCCAGGACTTTGCTTCTACTGCTCCCAGACTTATATGCTTATCGTCTTTAGTCCGGTAAATGTTATAGCAGGCATAATTACCGGGCATAGCTTTATCCCCCCGCTGCGAAAGCTGGCCGGTACCCGCCCACTGAGCCAGAGCTTCGACCATAAAGGTTAACGCTCCATCTACCATGGCTACTTCACAGAGCTGTCCCTGACCCGTTTTCTCTCGTTGGTACAGGGCCAGCATTATTCCCAGGGCAGCATACAAACCCCCTCCGGCCAGAGCTGCTACTGAAATAGGAGAAAGTTGGGGCATATTATCCTTATCCCGAATAAGACTCAACATACCTGACATGCTCCGGAAATTTAAGTCATGGCCGCTCAGGTCCCGCATAGGACCGGTCAGTCCATAAGCACTTAAGCTGCAGTAGATGATACCCGGGTTAATGTTTTTCAGCACCTCATAACCCAATCCCAAACGCTCCATTACTCCAGGCCGAAACTGGTCAATCACCACGTCGCTCACCTTAACCAATTTTTTAAATATATCCTTTCCTTCCTGAGGACGCAGGTTAAGGGTGATGCTCTTCTTGTTACGGTTCACCATATAAAACTGGGTTCCTGCGCCTTCCAGGAGAGGTGGGTAGTAACGTAATATATCACCACCTGCAGTATTTTCCACCTTTATTACCTCAGCTCCAAAATCAGCCAGCTG